>DAOUSR010000046.1 GCA_030627125.1 Thioploca sp. | reverse complement strand
ACAAATATGGCAAAATCGGTTACTCCTGAAATTTTCGCTGAAAAGTTTTCTCCAACACGTTTTTCCATATACCTGACCTTTAGGCGCTCGTCCATCTCCCGTGCCGCTCGGATACCTATTCTTTCCCTTGCGGAAAGAATAGCTCCTTTTTCCTGCAGGTCTAGATGTTTTTTATTCTCGTTCTGTAACCCTGAGTTGTTCAAGATTGCTTGTGTAAGTTGACGGTGCACCAACAGGTCGGGATAACGTCGAATAGGCGAGGTGAAATGGGTGTAAGCTGGTGATGCCAGGCCGAAATGGCCCTCATTGTGCGGGGAGTAATGTGCCTGTTTCATGGTGCGGAGCAGGAGATTGTTTACCACATACTCTGTTGCGCTGCCCTTACATTTATCAACAATTCCAGCGAACCATTCTGGTCTGTTGTCTGTTTGGCTGAGCTGAAGACCGATGGTTTTTGCAAAAGAACAAAAATCCGCAACTTTTTCAGGATCTGGCGGCTCATGAACACGATACAGGGTTTTTATCTGGCTCTCTGAAAACATTTTTGCCACAGCTTCATTGGCTGCAAGCATAAATTCTTCAACAATCTGGTGAGCAAAGTTTCTCTCAATAGTACTGATTTCAGCAATCTCTCCATTATCGGTAAGACTGATTTGTGCTTCGGGAATAGTAAAACCGATAGAACCCCTTTTCTTTCGTTTAGTATAAAGTGCTGTCGCAAGTTCTTGTGCCCATTTCAATTGGGTAAGAAAAGGTTTGTGTAATCTCCTGATTGATGGTTCTTTGTCAATGAGTATCTGTTTTACGGTAGTATAGGTGAACCTGTGGTGGCTGCGGATAATTGATCTGGTGAAGTCTTTTTTAAGCAGATTGCCATTTCGGTCAAATTTGAGAATAGCTGTCACTGTAAATCTGTCCTTTTTGAAGACGAGTTTGACAGGGTGACTTGTCAGGCTTAGTTTAACAGAATTGAGTAATGTGAAAACAGATAATAAAGAAAAATTGAAAAAAGTAACACAAGAGTTTAATGATTCTCTAACTAATTTAAAAACAACCAAAAGTTTAAAAATTACAGAACAAGAAAATAAGTTGAAGTATGTTGAATCAAATTTGAAAACCTGTAAAGAAGAAAAGGATAATTTACCAAATAAACAACGTTCATGTGAAAAACCTCCAATTATTAATTTACGTGAAACTGAAGGACATTCTTTTGACTCTGGTAATGCCATACTTGAAGAGGGGTTTAAACAAAAATTAAAAAATGAGATAACTAAAAAATTACTAGAAATTAAAAAGGAATTTAATAATGTAAATGTTATTGAGGTTATTGGTCATACAGATGGAGTACCTACTGGTGTAAGAAATAGTAATTTAGATGAAGAACTAGAAAATGCAGTCAAAAATAATGATATTAGTAGATTAAGTTATGGTTCAAATACTGATTTGGGTTTAATACGTGCATTATCAGTAGCATTTTTCTTAAAAGAACAACCTGAATTAAAAGGAATAAATTTTAGAATATATTCAGCTGCCCAATTAATATTAACTGATGGTACATTAGCCAATAATTCTTTAGATCGTAAACCAGATGAGAATAGACGAAGAATTGAATTACGTTTTACCCGTTTGGAAGATTAAATGTGAATTAAGAGCTAAAAAATTATTTTAAAAATCAAATAATTAAAGTCGTAATTTTAGAGATTTATAATAGCTAATTTTTTAACTCATTGTTTTTAAAAGATACATAATTTTAGCTCTTAATTCACATTTTAATATAACTATACTTGCCGTGCTGCTTGAGGATGTTTACGTTCCATCGGTTTTAAAAGTTTATTGAGAGCATTGAGATAAGCCTTGGCAGAAGCAATCACAATATCTGTATCAGAACCTTGGCCATTAACAACAGTACCATTTTTCTCCAAACGTACTCCAACTTCACCTTGAGAATCAGTACCATCAGTAACATTATTGACCGAATAGACTAGTAATTTAGCTTTACTGTCAATCAAGTTTTCAATGGCTTTAAAAGTAGCATCCACTGGCCCACCACCATCGGCAACAGACATATTTTCTACCCCATTCACGCTAACAGTAACTTGAGCATGAGGTATTTCACCAGTTTCCGAACATACCTTTAATGCAACCAATTTAAGTTGTTCATGCTCGGTAGTTAAAGTATCACTTACAATAGCTTGTAAATCATCGTCATAAATCTCATGTTTCTTGTCAGCTAATTCTTTAAAACGGCTAAAAGCAATATTGAGAGCTTCCTCAGATTCAAGTTCAATACTTAATTCTTTTAAACGTTCCCGAAAAGCATTGCGTCCAGAGTGTTTACCTAACACCATCCGGTTAGCGTGCAAACCAATATCCTCAGCCCGCATAATTTCATAAGTCTGCCGATGTTTAAGTACGCCATCTTGATGGATACCAGCTTCATGAGCAAAAGCATTTGCACCTACAATGGCTTTATTAGGCTGGACTGGAAAACCAGTTATACTAGATACCAAATGTGAGCATTTGATAATTTGCGTAGTATCTAATTCTGTGTGACAAGGAAAAACATCGTGTCTGGTTTTTATTGCCATCACAATCTCTTCCAATGAAGCATTACCAGCCCTTTCACCTAATCCATTGATAGTACATTCAATCTGTCTAGCACCATTCATTGCCGCAGCCAAAGAGTTTGCTACTGCTAAACCTAAATCATTGTGACAATGGACGGAAAAAACAGCTTTATCCGAATTAGGAATTCGCTCTAACAATTCAGCAATTAAGCTCCCAAACCGATCTGGTAAATTATAGCCAACTGTATCGGGAATATTAATTGTACTGGCCCCAGCATCTATTACTGCTTCAATGATCCGACATAAAAAATCAGTCTCGGAACGACCCGCATCTTCTGGGGAAAATTCAACATTATCCGTGTATTGACGAGCAAGTTTAACCGCTCTAACCGCTTGTTCTAACACTTGTTCTGGTGACATGTGCAATTTCATTTGCATATGCACTGGAGAAGTTGCGATAAAAGTATGAATTCGGTGTGAATTTGCATGCTTAAGAGCCTCGGCCGCCCGATTTATATCTTTGTCTAAAGCTCGAGCCAATCCACAAACCGTGCTATCTTTGATGATTTTTGCCACTGCTTCTACTGCTTTAAAATCGCCTGGACTAGCTATTGGAAAACCTGCTTCAATCACATCAACCCGTAATTTTTCTAATGCTTTAGCAATGCGAACCTTCTCATCTTTGGTCATAGAAGCACCCGGACTTTGTTCGCCATCACGTAAAGTTGTATCAAAAATAATAAGTTTTTCAGTCATAGTTTAAACCTTAAATTAAGTTAAATTTTTTGTACAGAATATTTACAAACGTTAAATTCAAAAAATATCAAAAATAAATTTTGAGCTTTGGTTTAACTTGTGAAATTCTATATCAAAGTTTAAGTTAAAAATTGTTCTGAATAGCCTAAGATTGTTTGGACAATCCCTTGCCAAATGTTATGATTTTTTGCCCCAAAGGGGCAGCAGACGAGATAGGCAGCACATCATCTGCCCACGACGAGGGACATAAGAATAAAATGTGATGATGCGAGTAGAAGGCATGATAAATATTTAGATTATGTTAGTTAAATATTATAATAAACTAAAATTCGAGAAATTGCTACATTTAATTTTTATTATATTCCAGAGGTAAAACTGGTTGATCATCCATATCAGCACTGTGAATTAAGCTCCCATTGACTTCAGCTCCCATAGCCATTTCAATTAAGTTATAGTAAACATTACCAATGATACGAGCGTTAAGTGCCAATTCAGTATGCTCTTCTGCATATACATTTCCCTGCACTGTACCATTGATAATTACATTCGGTACTCGTATATCTCCCCTAATGGTTCCTTGTTCACTCAAAGTTAATACCGAACTCTCCTGATCTTTACGAGCAATTATACTACCTTCAATTATCCCATCAACATGCAAACCACCACTAAAAGAAATTTCTCCTTTTATCTTAGTATGTTGTCCTATCAATGAATCAATTCTAGTAACTTTTCTTTTACGATTTCCCCACATAATTTATTCCTTTGGCTGTAATTCTTCCCATTTAAAACTAATTTCTTCGGCTTGGTTTTTAGCTGTTAAGTGGATAATAAGTTGTTCTGGTATAAATTTTTTTGGTAACCGAATCTTACCAGTAATACGTTGAAAATAATTAATTTTATAATCTATAGCTGATATAGAATTTTTAGTGATAGTAGCCATGTTTAAAAATTTGCTTTTACCATTGCTTTTACCAATCAGATTTATTTGCACTGTACCAGCAGCAATAATTCTAGCATTCTGTCGAGTTAATATCAGCTTGTAAAGATAATATTCCGCATTTTTATGGAGGGCAAAACTACTCATTACAATCTTTTTTGAGGTTTTGGAAACAGTAGTTAAATTCCTATAAAAATTAAGTTCTTCTATTATATCAAAATGTTTGTCTTGTAAATTACTTAAAGACTGAGCTAACTCTTCGGCAGTAGAAACCACTGTTTCTAATTTTGCTTGTAATTCTTGGGTTTCTAAATTTGGTACGGGAGTATCTTGTAAATCTTGTAAATCTTGTAAATATTGTTCAATAAAATCTTGCCGTTCTTGGCGGAATGATTGCACACTACTATTCCATAAATATAATCCGCATACTATTACTGTGACTATAGTTATAAATAATAAAACTGGGCATAACCATGGGCGATATTGCTTAACTGCCATCACAGTCGGAACACGTTTTTTTTTGGATGGTGCCGGGTGATGATAAAAAATCTGCATATTTTAAGGTGATAATGCCACGTTCATTAAACCAGTTGTTTCTGATAAATCATTCATAATATTCATATTTTGTACAGCTTGTCCAGCAGCACCTTTAACCAAATTGTCAATCACAGATAATATAACCAACTTGTTATTAGATTTATGTACGGCTAATTGACATATGTTTGCTCCACGTACATTACGAGTTTCTGGATGAGAATTTAATGGTAATACGTCAACAAATGGTTCATTTTTATAACGTTGAATAAATAGCTCTTGAATTTTATCTAAATCAATTGGTTGTAAAGTTTTTGTATATAACGTAGCTTCAATACCACGAATCATCGGTAATAAATGCGGCACAAAGGTTAAATCAACTTCGGTCCCAGCACAGATATTTAAACTTTGGCAAATTTCTGGCCAATGTCGATGACCAGCAACATTGTAAGCTTTAAAACTTTCTCCAGCTTCGCTCATTAAAGTAGGCGTATTAGCTTTGCGGCCAGCTCCACTTACTCCTGATTTAGCATCGGCTATTAAATCATTAAGGTCAATTACACCAGCTTCTATTAATGGTAAAAATCCTAATAATACTGCGGTTGGATAACAACCCGGATTGGCAATTAAACGGGCTTTGGCTATTTTCGCTCGATTTAGTTCTGGCAAACCATATACTGCTTCTTTTAACAATTCTGGGCAGTTGTGAGTCATACCGTACCATTTTTCCCATATAGCCACGTCTTTAATTCTAAAATCAGCCGCTAAATCAATTACTTTTACTCCAGCTTTTAATAAGGCCGGAGTATCTTGCATGGCTATACCATTGGGAGTAGCAAAGAACACTATGTCATTGGTAGTTAATTTTTCTTGAGTCGGTGCAGTAAATTTTAAATCCAAATGGCCACGTAAATTTGGAAATAAATCAGTTACATTTTTCCCAGCTTCAGTACGAGAAGTGACGGTCTGTATTTCCACTTGCGGATGGTTAACTAATAGACGTAATAATTCAACACCGGTATAACCAGTACCACCAACAATAGCTACTTTAATCATAATTTAAATAATTAGTAATGAGTATAATATGCAAGTATTTTAGCATATAAATCCCATTAGTGGCTTAAAGTCGTTCAATAGGTTCTACTTTATTTATAACAATATACTATTTGGTAGTCCTAACATTGAAAAAAGCTTCTAATCAATTTTAACCGATTTAACTAATTTATCTACCAAAATAATTTGGCCTTGGTTATACCTTAACTTTTTTTTGCCATCAGAAATTTCTTCTATATAAGATTTAGGCTTTCCCCAAGCTTGTACTACCTGTTCTTCTGTCATAGCTATTGTAACTTGTTTTTTTGCAACTTGTTCTGCTAGTAGTTGCTTCATTTCTTTACTGATAATTCCAGTTTTACTCCATTTAGACTGTAAATATTTGAGACGTTTTTGTTTAGTTTTTTCTTCAACCTTAGCTTCAGTAATTTTTTTATATTGTTCTTGCTTTATCACATTAGCAATAGCTTTTTGGCGAAATTTATACTCTTGTTGTTTATCAATTTTAGTTCCAGTGTCATCAATCAAGCGATTATATTCATCATATACTAGTACCCTAGGATAATTTTCTGGATATAAAGGATTGCGATACCAAGGTGGAAAAGTGTTGGATAAATGTGGTGTGTTAGTATTTAAATCAGTCCAAACATATAACCATTTTGGAGGATGTGCTACGGAATTTTCTACAGTTGGACTAATTATTGTTGGTAATTCAATAAATTTATGCCCACAGTCTGTTTCAGGTAAAATTGTACCATCACAACATTTATCTCCACAAATGCCTTTATTATGTATGCAACATGCCATTATTTGGCTTGAATGTAATATTAATATTAAAACTAAAAATTTCAATTTACCTCCATTATAAAATATATGCGTGATGAATAAATATGAAGACGATATTAAAAAATAAAGCCCAAATAATAAGAAGTTCCACTCCTATTTACAAGAGGCAACTAATTGGGTAGAAAGTTTAGTACATTTTATTGAATCTGCACCCATCTTAACCATTCTTTACTTAAAAAAAGCCAATGCTATTAAATTAAGAAAATTGATTCCATGTCAATAAAGATCATATAGTTACATTTTATCTTTAATAAATTGCGTAGTTTCGTAATCAATTCTTAATAAAATTGCGAACATCAAAAATGTTACGATTATGCTAGAACCACCATAACTCATCAGTGGTAAAGTTAAACCTTTGGTTGGTAACAAACCCATATTGACTCCTAAATTAATACTAGTTTGCAGACCAATCGTTAAGCCAATTCCATAAGCTAAATAAGCTGCATAGTGTAAACCGCAATATTCAGTGCGAAATGCTATAACAAAAATTCGTAATATTATAAAAGCAAATAAACTTATTACAATAATTACTCCTAATAATCCTAGTTCTTCAGCAATTATCGCAAATAAAAAATCGGTGTGAGCTTCTGGTAAATAAGTCACTGACTGAATACTATTACCTAAACCAACGCCAAATAATTTTCCTTGACCAATAGCAATCAGAGCTTGAGTTAACTGAAAACCACTATCGAAAGGGTCTTGCCAAGGATCAACAAAAGCGGTTAACCGTTCTAAACGATATGGTGCTAATACAATAAGTAAACCTAGTACTAACACGACGATAATTACCCACCAAAAAAATTGTCGCATTGGCACGCCAGCCAAAAACAACATGCCTAATACAGCAGAAAATAACACCACAATTGAGCCATAATCAGGTTCTAATAATAACAAACTGGTAATTATACATACGATAGCTATCGGTTTAAGAAAACCACTCAATGCTTCACGAACTTCCGCACTACGTCGAACTAAGTAGCCAGCTACATACAACACTATGAATAATTTCATTAATTCTGATGGTTGGAAACGAATAAATCCTAAATTTATCCAACGCATACTTCCGTTTACTTCATAACCAATTCCAGAAATAAGAGTTAAGATTAATAATAAAGTTCCAAACAATAATAATGGTACACTTAAGTATTGCCATACTCGTATCGGTGTGAAAATAGTAGCAGTAGATAATATTATTCCAATTCCAACATAAGATAGTTGTCGCCAAAAGAAATATAGAGGTTCAGCAAATTTGGCTTGTGCGATGTTAATAGAAGCTGAAACTAGCATAATTAAACCTAGTAATATCAAAATGATAATAGCTAGTAATAAATTGGCATCATAATTTTCAGGTAACTTAGGCATTGTTATAAACGTTCTAATGAATATTTTGACAAGCTATAATAACATTAACTAATAGTTTCTGCATGTTATTCTAAATAATGAGTTAAACTTAACATTAGATTTTGATTCTCAATTTGACTTTTGCCCCTCTGCTAGTTCATTGTCATTAAGTTAAGGGCAACCATAAAGGATTGCCCCTACATAAAGCATTGATTTGTAGGGGTAATCCCTTGTGGTTACCCTAACCAATTGCCTTAACTTAATGGCATTGCTCTGCTAGTTGCGAACTATTCGACTTGCCTCTCCTTATCTCGCAACAAGTGAACATACATGTTTGCTAATATTGAAATAATTATTGAATTAATTTCCCATAAGCATTAGTAGAAATAGCACTCCAAGCTGCATTATCTTGCTGGAATTTTTTATAAGCATCGTAAACCTTTTTAAAGGCAGGATTTTTCGCAGCTTCTTCATCCAAAGAAATTTTGGTTAAATGTTTAAACTCATCCAAAACTTCGGTAGGAAAAGCTAATACTTCTACTTTATCTTTAATTTCCTGTAAAGCTTTAATATTACTAACTTCGATTTCGGAATAAATGCGTTGATTAACTGAATAGGTGGCAATTTCTACTATTTTTTGCAAATCAGGTGGTAATTTAGCCCAAGCTTCGGTATTTATTATTAATTCAAATGAAGTGCCAGGTTCATGCCAACCCGGATAGTAATAATATTTAGCTGCTCTATTTAAACCTAAACGCAGATCGTGAAAAGGCCCTACCCATTCAGTTGCATCAATTATACCTCGCTCTAAAGCCGTATAAACTTCGCCACCAGCTAATAAAATTGGAGTACCACCAGCTTTTGCTAATACCTTGCCGCCTAAACCAGGAATCCGCATTTTCAAACCTTTTAAATCTTCTACATTATTGATTTTTTTATTAAACCAACCTCCCATTTGAACTCCAGTATTACCAGCTGGAAATGGAATAACATTGAAAGGTTCATAAATTGTCTGCCATAATTCTAACCCTCCTCCAAAATATAACCAAGCATTCATACCTTTAGTGGTCATACCGAACGGTACCGAACTCATAAATTGAGCCTCTGGAATTTTCCCGGCCCAATAATAAGCAGAGCCATGTCCCATTTCTACTGTGCCTTGTGATACTGCATCAAAGGTTTGCAAAGCTGGAACTAGTTCTCCACCAGCAAAGACTTGAATTTTTAACCTCCCATTACTCATGGTTTCCACATCTTGTGCCATTTGGACTATACCTTCCTGAAAAATTGGGAAATTTGGTGGCCAAGTAGTGACCATTTTCCAATTGAAAGTTTGCGTGGAAATTGTAGGTTGATTAGTAGATTCTGAAATTGAAGGATTAGAGTTAATATTATAGCCAAATACAAAAGCCAGGCTTGATAGAACAATTAGCCAAATGATAGAAGTTTTGGTCACGTGATATTTTTCCTGAAATAGTAATTATATAATTGTGAGTTTTATTGTGAATCAATTCAAAATTTACTGATATTATATATTGTTCAAATTATACAGGCAATAAGTTAATATTTTTTCACTAGCCGCCCATATTTTGCCAATGTGTAAGTCCTAAATTTATAGAACAATACTATAAAAAATCATCTAGTAAAATATATTTAAATGATCGCAAGAATAAAAGAAATAAACATTATTCCCATTTTTTTCTAAAATCCTCTTGACATTAATCGAAAGATTATTTATAATCCACAGGATATTGAAATTCCTCGGTAGCTCAGCTCGGTAGAGCAGTTGGCTGTTAACCAATTGGTCGGCGGTTCGAGTCCGTCCCGGGGAGCCAGATTTCTAAAAAGCCCGTATCATTAGTGATAGTGGGCTTTTTTTTATTTTAAAAATAAATTTATGAACCTGCTGAACCAATTTAAGTGTGGTTTAATTGCTATATCAAGTGGGCGAATTAGAATCAAAGAAATATTATCATTCCCACCTTTGCTATTTGCCGCTGACACCAATAAATTTGCTGCATGTTCTAGGTCTTTAGAATGCTTAATTATCTCGTGTATCGCACAGTCTTCCAGCATATCATTTAAGCCGTCAGAACATAGCAAGTAAATATCTTGAGATAATACAGATTGCTCCTGAATTTCAACATTTACCTCATTAGCTACTCCTAATGCTCTAGTAACTAAATTTCGATTAGGTGAATGGCGTGCTTGCTCAGAAGTATAAAAACCACAGTCAATCAATTCCTGTAATACCGAATGATCTTTAGTTATTTGTTGAAATTCATTTTTACGGATTCTATATAGGCGTGAATCCCCAACATGGGCAATACTGACACAATTTTGGTGGAATAATGTAGCTACTACAGTAGTTCCCATTCCTTGGTATGCAGAATTTTTTTCAGCTGTGTCGTAGATTACTTGATTAGCTTTTAATACTGCCTGTTCAAGTTGGACTGTTAAAGAATGACACCGGTGATTGGTTTGGCGTTCAATATTGTATTTAGCTGGAGCTTTCATATAGCTCATTATGGTTGAAACTGCAATTTTACTAGCTACTTCACCAGCCTGATAACCACCCATTCCATCTGCCAATATAGCTAAACCTAGTTTTTCATCGCCAGCTATGCAATCCTCATTATGTTTACGGATTCGCCCAGTATCTGTGCAATAAACCGTTTCTATGATCACTTTACACCCTCTTTGAACGTTTCACAATCACGTAATGCAATTGCAAACTGAGTACCGCTTTGGTAACGAGATTTTATTTCTTTATTTAGAGCAATATTAACTACTTGTTTAATACTTTCTGGAATTTCTGGGCATACTTTACTAATATCTGTATGTGGCTCATTAGCAATTTTAAACATTAAAGTTGTCAAGGAATCACTTTCAAATGGTAATGCTCCAGATAAAAGCTGGTAAAACATTACTCCTAATGAAAATAAATCACTGCGCCCATCAAGATTTTTGGCTGCTAATTGTTCTGGCGACATATAAGAAGGAGTGCCTAAAACAATACCAGTTCTAGTTCTATTAGTATCGGTAATGCGTGCTATACCAAAATCAGTAATTTTAATTTTGTTGGTTGCCGGGTTATACATGATATTAGCTGGTTTAATGTCGCGATGTATCACGCCATGAATATGTGCATAGTCTAAGGCTTCTGCCATCAAAATGACTATTTCAATCACGGTAGTAATTGGTAATAAATTATCGATTTGGGTGTAAGGAACTAAAGTGCCACCTTTAAAAAATTCCATAGAAATATACGCTAAATTTTGTTCCTCACCAGCATCATAAATAGACACAATATTAGAATGTTTTAAACGGCCTGCTGCTGCTGCTTCTTGAAAAAATCGTACTGTTGCTTCTTGTAATTGCTCAGTTTCAAATTCTTGTGATAACGGCAGAGTTTTAATAGCTACTAAACGGTTAAGCTTAGCATCTTTACCTAGATAAACAGTACCCATCGCTCCTTTACCCAACGGTTTTTCTATTTGATAACGTCCTAAAATTGAGCCACTCTCTTCCAATCGCCAATTATTTAAACTTTTTCTTGATAACTTTTTCAAATTAACCAACCGTTGTGCGGTATCACGAAAATCTGGTTTTTGAGTTTCTATGTAAAGATAAACTGCACTTGCTTGGCGAAACTCTCGTTTACGTTCATAATCCAATCCTAAGTTGTATAACAAACAAATAGTTGGTTCATTTGATGGACATAGACGAAACTTTTCAAAAGCTAATTCTAAATGTCCTTGGCCTTGAAACGCAAGCCCTAGTAAACGATTACTTTCCACAGCATCTGGTAGTAACCTAAATACATCTTGATAAGTTACAATCCAGCGTTTTAATTGTAAAATTATATGCCCAGTTGATACTAGTAAAATGAATAGCATCAATTGTACCAATAGTCCTTTCCCAAGTAAGATAAAATATAATAATCCTAATATTATCACTAAACATGTGCTTACAACAAGACTAGTAGACCATTTCAAATATTCCCATAAAAAACTTAGATATGCAAAAATAATAATAAATATACCTGTTTGCAGCCATATAGCCCAATAAGGTATTGTAACAAAATCTTGATTAAGTATGCTAGTCAAAGTATTAGCTACAGTTAAAGTTGACGATTTATCACCATAAGGTTTGGAATGTGACACAGTACCTAGCAATACAATTTTATTGTCATATTTAGTGGTTGAAATTTTGCCATTTAATATATCGGTGAATTGGTCAACAGCTAATTTTGGATAAGAAAAAGGTCGTATTTGTAATTTATTATCTGTATTAATACGAAGATGGTCTAAACGAATTCCTTTACCAAGCTGAACTTCAATATTGTCTAAGTTTTTGGCTGCCAATAGTAAAGCTAAAGAAGGAAAATAGCTATCTTTATATTTTATAACTAATGGTACATTATGTGAATCAGAATAACCAATATAGCCTATTCCAGCTACATTATTAGCAAATTGAGCTAATGGAGGTTCTATTCCTGATTGTAGAAATTCATAAGAATTATCGAACGGTTCCCTGACATTAGTTAGGCTATGTTTGTATATATAAGAAGGTAAATTATGGAGCAAAGTATTATCTTCACTCAATGTAGCTGGCATACCTAATATAACATTATTAGCTTGTTTAAAACTATCTATTAATTGCTGCTCAAAATTTAAAGCAATACTGGAAGCCTGTAATTTATGTTCAAATTCTATCAAATTATTAGGTAATGTTAATAGAGAATTTCGATAAACTTTATAAAATTGTCTGATAAGTTTTTTATCTTTGGTATAACGAGTTTTAATTTTTTTGACTTTTTTTAGCAAAACACCCAATTGTTCTATATTTGAATTACCTAATGATTGTTGATAAAAAGTTATTAATTGTTCAATGTGGGAACGTTCAATATTTTGTGGAAATTTACTCAATGGTAAAATAATCCCTATGGCTTTGCTATTAGGAGATAATAAATTTATGATCTGAGCTAAATCAGACCAAGTATTCGGGTTATTTAAACTATTTTCATCAACCGCAATAATAGCAATGTCTTCATTAGTTTGATATCTTTGGATACCCCAATCATAAACTAAATGTTCCAATGGTTGTAGTGCATTTAAATAGATAATGAATAATAAAATTAGACTAATACCAAGCCCAATAAACCAATTTTTATTCCAAATTTTTTCTAATATTTTAAACATAATAAATGACTATTGAATTATATTTTAATAAATATCAAGCGATTAAGTTTAAATAAATACTAATTTTAAATTAGATATAATCTATATTTTGAATTGACTTGGAAGGAAGTGGAAGAGATGATATTGGGAGTAAGCAGGATGTATGCCAATTAAAAACGAAAAATCTAGTTTGGCTGAGACATTTAGTAGTCTTAAAAAATATGTAATTACAAATAAAATATTTTAGAACTTACGCATTGATAAAAGCTAAAAAGCATGAATTGAATGCAAAACATATAATTACAAAAAAACAGTTTGATTTTCATAAATTTCATAAAAATTGAAGTGTGAGATTACAATGCTAAATAGCATAAAGAAATATAATGTAAATATAAAAAATATAAGTGATAATTACCGGGCTAAATTCGTGTTTGATAAGTTATTTTAATACGGCCACCCTAGTTAATAAACAAGAGCTTGCGTATCATAGTTAATAATAGTATAATCGTTATTGGTATAGTTCATTATTGAAGTAACAGAACGACCTAAATTCTTAATATTAGCGATTTATCAAATATTATCACCTGCTTTAACCTACACATCTTAAGTTTCAAAAATAATATATATTCAACTATATTAAATAATTATTGTTCATAAAGCTATTCTCACGGCAACACTTAAATAACTATTATTAATAATGTCTGGCAAAATCCTGTATATAGAAGATGATATAGTAACTGCTGCCTATGTTCAAACTCAACTTGAGCAATATGGTTATGTTGTTGATATAGCTACAGATGGAAAAGATGGATTAAATAAAATTAGAGATGGAACTTACGACGTAGTTGCTGTTGATTATCACTTACCAGATATGAGTGGTTTGCAGATATTAGAAAGCTTGGCTAATGATTTTAAAATCTCAACCATTATGATCACTGGGGCTGGTGATGAAAAGATTGCTGTTGAGGCTATGAAGCTTGGTGCCGGTGATTATTTAATAAAAGACATAAACCATAATTTTATCGAATTATTACCTACAATAGTTGAATCTGAAATAGAAAAACAACAATTAATAATAGCAAAACACCAAGCAGAACAGGCTTCTCGTTATCGGGATAATATATTAGAAGCAGTTAGTTTTGCCGCTGAAAAATTTCTCACCTGTACCCAATGGACTAAACCTATTTCTGAGGTACTAACTCGCTTAGGCAGAACTATGTCGATCAGCCGAGTTTATATTTCAGAAAATCATTATGATAAACAAAGTAACTTATTAACAAGTATACGTTATGAGTGGGTTGCGGATGATATAAAACCCCAAATAGCTAAATCACAGAACTTTTCATATTATCCAAAACTTGAATTCCTAACTAATATATTATCACAAGGTCATGTATTTCATGGTTCAGTACAAAATTTTCCAACTAAAATAGCCGAATTATTCATTACCAAAGATATTCGTTCAGTAGCAATTGTGCCATTATTTGTAGGTAATCAATGGTGGGGATTTATAGGTTATGATGATTGTGTAAAAGAACAAGAATGGCTACCAATAATTATCGAGGCATTTAAAACTGCGGCGAATATTTTAGGTGCTGCAATTCAACATGAGGAAATAAATCAAGCTTTGCGAGATAGTGAGGCACGGCTTGCAGAAACTCAAAAAATTGCCAAATTGGGCCAGTGTGATTGGGATATAGGTTGTAATACGCGTTATTTATCTGAAGAAACTTTAAGAATACTCGGTTGGCCACTAGACAAAAATGTTGTTAGTAATGATAAATTCCTGACTGCTATTCATCTTGAAGATCGGCAAATGGTAAAAAATGCTGTTTCACAAGCCATTCATTTTGATAAAAAGTATGATATAGAATTTCGTATTGTTAGACCGGATAATAGTATTCGTTATATTCATGTTATATCTAAACTTTTTCGGGATGATGATGGTAAGCCTGTACGTTTTCTTAGCACTACTCAAGATGTCACAGAACGTAAAATAGCGGAAAAAAATCTACAAGAAAATACCCAAACTTTAAGTGCAATCTTAAATGCCGCCACTGATTCTATTATAATGATGGAATTGGATACTACTTGTGTGATAGTAAATCCAGCCGGAGCAGTAAGATTGGGTTTGGATGCTAAGGAAATGATTGATAAACCTCTTTGCGATTTAGTAGCCCCTCAAATAGTTCCCAAAAGAAAAAAACTATTACAGCAAATTATCCATGACAAACAACCAGTAAGGTTTGAAGAAATAGATCAACAAAATATTTGGTTTGATCACTCTATCTATCCAGTATTTGATAATAATAATAATGTTACTCGTATCGCAATGGTGTCTCGTAATATTACGGAACATAAATTGGTGGAAGAGGATTTACGCAAAGAACGAGATTTTAACAATGCAATTATTAATGCGGCTGGGAGTTTAGTAATTGTGCTTGATACAGATGGTCATATCATACTTTTCAATAAAACTTGTGAACAATTAACTGGTTATAATTTTAAGGAAGTTGAAGGTCGTTGTATTTGGGATTTATTTTTTGAGCCAGAAAATATAGAACAATGCCAAGCCTATTTTAAATCTATGTTTACAGCCAAAGTAGCATTACAACAAGAAAACTATTGGTTGACTAAAAATAAGCAACAAGTTTTTATCAGTTGGTACCATGCTATTCTTTATAATGAAAAAGCTGAACATGTGGTTGGAGTTGGAATTGATATTACCGAACGTAAACTAGCAGAAGAAAATCAACGTCTAGCTGTTACTGTGTTTGAAACTACCACTGAAGGAATTATTGTTACTGATGCTAATAATAGTATCCTCATGGTGAATCCAGCTTTTACTTCAGTTACTGGTTATACAAAAGCAGAAGTGATTGGGAAAAAACCCGATATTTTAAGGTCTGGACACCATCCAGCTAAATTTTACCAAGATATGTGGCAAGAGTTGAAACAAGTTGGTAAGTGGCAAGGTGAAGTGTGGAATCGGCGGAAAAACGGAGAGGTGTATATAGGATGGCTTTCCATTGTAGCAATTACAGATGCAAATGCTAAAATTACCCAATATGTTGCTATTTTCAATGATATTACAAAACGCAAACAAGCAGAAGAATTGATTTGGCATCAAGCCCACCACGATGCTTTAACTGACTTACCCAACCGAACTTTATTTATAGAACGATTATCTCAAGCAATCCAAGTTGCTAAACTACGTAAGGAAAAATTGGCAGTTATGTTCATTGATTTAGATAGATTTAAACAAGTCAATGATACTTTGGGTCATAAAATTGGTGATAGTTTATTACGAGAAGCTTCTAAACGGTTAAAAAAAGGAGTTCGTGAGTTCGATACTGTGGCTCGTCTAGGTGGAGATGAGTTTACTATAATTATCAATAATTTTGACGAATATTCATGTGTAAAAAATATTGCTGAGACATTGTTGCATAGTCTTGCTAGTCCATTTTTACTAGAAGAACATAAAGTTTCTATTGCTGGTAGTATTGGGATTGCACTGTTTCCAGAAGATGGTTCAGATGTTGAAACTTTGCTAAAAAATGCTGATATTGCAATGTATCAAGCTAAGGAAGGAGGGCGTAATGCGTATCAATTCTTTACCCAGCAAATGGATATTCAGATTATCGAGCATTTACAATTAGAAGATGCGTTGCGTCATGCTTTGGAATGTAACGAATTTGATTTATATTATCAACCGTTTATTGAAATGAAATCTGGCAAAATGACTGCAGTAGAAGGATTGTTGCGTTGGCAAAACCATAAGTCTATGTTTCCAGAACAATTTATTTCTCCAGCAGAAAAATGTGGATTGATTATTCCAATTTGGAAGTGGTGGCTAAGTACTGCAATTCAGCAATTACAACAATGGCATAATGCTGGTTTAGAATATTTGCAAATAGCAATAAAAATTTCTGCTCATCAGTTAAAAACTAATCGTTCCATTGATACGATAGAAGAAGTCCTGCAACAGTCCAATTTGCAGCCACATTCTTTAATCTTGGAAATCAATGAAGAAGCTTTTCTCCAGAATCTACCAGAAACAGCTAATTATTTAGATAAACTAGAAACTTTAGGAATTCAGATTGCGATAGATAATTTTGGTTCGGATTGGGGGTCTTTACACTCTTTACGCCAATTTCCTATTGATATTTTAAAAATTGACTCATTTTTAATTCATAATATTACCTCAGATAGTTACGATACATTACTCATTAAAACTATCATTGCATTAGCTCATAAGCTAGATATTAAAGTTGTAGGAGGAGGAGTAGAAACCAAGGAGCAATTAGACTTTTTGCATAATAATCAATGTGATTTTATCCAAGGCAGTTATATTACTAAACCGTTGATTTCTGAAGAATTTGCCAAATTTATTAAATCTTAGTTCTTTTCCTAAGCTTCATCATCTGTTTCTGCTTAGTCATTTTCTGTTTCGCAGTTACCCACCTTAGAAAGGTCGACTTGCTCTTCCGATTCATTTATATTAACAAAACTTAATAAACGTTAATAATAGCACTCCGAAGAGAGGGTGAATCTACCAATGACCTAATGAAAATACCTCTAGCTCCATT
>DAOUSR010000047.1 GCA_030627125.1 Thioploca sp. | reverse complement strand
TTTATCGCTTGTGCTATGCCTCCAACCCAATTTGTCACTTCCTGTAAATAGGAATGAGATATTTTTCTGATGATCAAGAAATGCTAACTAAGGTTGTGGAATGGCTTAAAAAGTCTCCTACACCAGAACGTCTCAGCAGGATAACACTCCTCTTCAGCCGCCGATAGGTCGGACTGCAAGGATTAGTTAGGTTATTATTTATTTAAATTATGGCCAAAAATTTTGATTAAATGCTATAATTTAATAATTCGGGCTTGATCCATTTAATTACTTTATTTAAGCCAATAAACTTACGAAAGCTAACATCCGATCACACCCACTCAATGTCATAACCTACTTCACCATTTTCTAGCTCACCTACTTTAAAGCCTAATATTTTTGTTGCAATATTTTTTATTTTTTTTAACCAATTTTCCCAATCTTGCTCATCCATATTAAAAGCAGAAAACTGGAGACCAATTGGCTCTACAGATGCGTTTATACACTTTTCTTCTTCGTTGAAGCTAAACCAATAAGGAATACCTTCTTCACCTACATGCCCATTTCCATAACCAAGCCATCCTTCCATTTCTTTGTAAACTTCAGAGATATTTTCCCAAATCCTGTCAGGAAGATCATATTTTATATTTAAGTTACGTGATTCATAAGAAATAATGGACATAAACTTGCCTTGCTCCTAACTATATTATTATCAGGTCAATTTGCCCTGATATTTTTTATTTATATTTATTACAATGATTGGTTCTCTATTTTCAATAAATTGAGCACGCAATCGCTCAATATTTTTGAATTGTTTATCTCTACTACATCTTTTATCGTTTTACATTTGTCCATTTTGCGTTTTTTAAACTTATGGATTTTGAGCAAAGTACGTATTGTAAATGTGCTAACCTGAATGCCTTTGTCGGCTAATTTTTCAACTATTTCTTCCTGGCTTAAAGTATGTCCATCTAATATCTTCATTCATTGGACAACCTGCTGTGTGCTTTGATATAATTTCCAAAAACACTTCATGAATATTTGGATAGTTTTACTCAATATAAGGGCGACTAGCTCCAGCTTGCCTAATGCTCTCAATATTTAAAGGCTTTTTTATTTCTTTGCTCCCCTTTGATATCGTTTTAGGATCAATCTTGAGCAGTTTAGATAGGTATGAAATGCCACCATGACCTAATTTTAAAGCTTCAACTATATTATTAATCACCGATCGCAACGATTTAGACGACCAATTGTTTGATACATTTGCCGCATCAACCCAACTGTTAAGACAAGAACCTAAACAAGCTAAGAATCGAGATGATTTAAAAACCAAATTAAAAGTATCTTCTGGCGATGTAATCTTTTCAACTATTCAGAAATTCCAACTTGATGATGGCAATGTTTATGAAACTCTATCAGCAAGAAAAAATATCGTAGTTATTGCAGACGAAGCCCACCGCACCCAATACGGTTTTAAAGCCAAAATAATAGACGATAAAGATGTCCAGCAAAATGGCAGTGGTTTATGGTTTTGCAAAATATATGCGTGATGCTTTACCAAATGCAACTTATCTTGGTTTTACCGGAACTCCGATAGAAGCAGGTAAAAAGCTGGTTAATCAATTAGATGAAGATTTAACTGCAATACAATCCGGTGCCAGCACGGCAAACAGGAAAGCTAAAGCCAAGTGGACACAACTTGAAGCATTGATCGGCAGTGAAAACCGAGTTAAAAACATTGCAAAAGATATAATATGGCATTGGAATGAACGAGACGTAATTACCGGTGGTAAAGGAATGATTGTTTCAATGTCAAGAAGAATAGCCGCCGATTTATACGAAGAAATCATAAAAATTAAACCCGAATGGCATTCTGCTGATTTAGATAAAGGAGTTATTAAAATAGTAATGACTTCTGCAAGTTCGGATGGCTCAAAAATCGCCAAACATCATACTACAAAACAGCAGAGAAAAATACTGGCAGATCGTATGAAAGATACGGAGGACGAACTAAAATTAGTTATCGTTCGTGATATGTGGCTGACTGGTTTTGATGTACCAAGTATACTTTGTATATTGACAAACCAATGCAAGGGCATAACCTTATGCAGGCAATTGCAAGAGTTAACCGAGTTTACAAAGATAAACCTGGTGGTTGTTGATTATCTTGGCATTGCTTCCGACTTAAAAAAGCCCTTGCTTTTTATTCAGATGCAGGTGGCAAAGGCAACCCAACTATATTACAGGAACAAGCAGTTGATTTAATGTTAGAAAAATTAGAAGTTGTATCAAATATGTTTCATGATTTTGCTTGCGAAGAATATTTTGCAGCAGATACTTCAAAAAAACTTTATATGATACTCTCAGCTGAAGAACATATTCTTGGTTTAGAGGATGAAAAAAAACGCTATATCAACGAAGTTACAGCACTTTCAAAATCTTTTGCCATTCCACACAAGCAAGCAATGGATGTAAAAGATGAAGTTGCATTTTTTCAGGCAGTAAGATTAGCAAAATTTAACGCTACAGGGGAAGGAAAAACATATGAAGAGATTGAAACAGCTATCAAACAAGTAGTTGATGTTTTGATGCAGCAGGAATTAAAAAACCTGATATTTCCATTCCCTCAGAAGATTTTCTTTCGGAATTGAAAGGAATGGAACATAAAAATATAGCTTTGGAAGTTTTGAAAAAAATTTCAAATGATGAAATCAAATCTCGTTTAAAAAAGAACTTAGTAAAAAGTAAATCATTAATGGAGATGCTTGAAAATTCTATTAAAAAATATCAAAATAAAATTTTAACTGCTGCCGAAGTGATGGACGAACTCATTAAATTGAGTAAGGAAATTGTTAATATGGACGGTGAAGCCAAAGCCCTTGATTTAACTGAGTTTGAATATGCTTTTTACACAGCAGTTTCGGACAATTATAGTGCTAGAGAATTGATGCAGAAAGACAAATTAAGAAAACTAGCAATCATTTTAACCGAGAGAGTCAAAGCAAATACCTCAATTGACTGGACAATTAAAGAAAGTGTGAGAGCAAAATTGAAAGTAATAATAAAGCGAACTTTGAGACAATTTGGTTATCCACCAGATATGCAGAAACTGGCAACCGAAATAGTTTTGCAACAAGCTGAAATGATTGCTAATGAGATAACAAATTGGCAGTCCTAGACAAAAATTTCATCGGTGGCTATTTCAACAGCAATTCTTAATGAAATTCAATATAAACATCAAGCTAAAAATGGATGTCACCGTTCCCGATGCCATCCATTTATTAACGACAGGAATCCAAAATTTATCTTGGCAATTACCAAATTTGGACTCCTTTATTAAAATTACTTTCAGTTAGAAAATAACTTTTGTCTAGCTCCATTTGGATAAATTAATACCAAATTACCATTTTCCTCAGTAACTTGCAAATTACCATCAGTTGGAACATTACCTTGAGTAACCTCATAATCTACTCGGCCACTATAGGTTTTTCCAGCAAGAGTAAAACGCAATTCCTGAGCGGTTAAACTAGCACGACTATCAACTGCCAGTATAGCATCCATATCAGATGGAGCAGCATAGAACGACTGTTGCCGTTTTTTACCATCCCGTTCAAATACAAAGTTTGCTATTTCCGTTACAGATAAACCAGTTACCGTATCAGCACCAACTTCAACTGAGAACAAGTCTGGTCTAGCACTATACCAAATCGTATCAGATGCAGATACTTTAACATTACCATTAGTTTGCACTTCTATATTTGGTAAGTTAATCGCAGCTAAAGCAGCCCGAAGAGCATCAATATCTTGTACTGCTGGTTGAGATGTAATATCTAAATTAGTATCAGTTATAAAATGCACAGCTTGAGTTGCTGTCAAACGTAACCCAGCACTTTGTTTAGCCAGATTAGAAGCCATAACTTGTACCGCATATAGAATCCCATTATCTACCAACTGTAACTGACCAGAATTTTGAGTGATAACCCAACCTTGGTCTTTAACCGATGCTAACGAATTGATAGCTATTAAAATACTATCGAACTGCACCCCAATACCAAAAGTTATGTTATCACCTAAAATTACCTCAGAACCAATTATCACGCCTTCTAAGTAAGTGTTATCTTCAATAGTCAGATTTTGTAATAAAGCTGGGGCATTCGCATCACCTAAAATATTACCTTGCAAATTAACTTTTTCAAGTGTTGCATTAGCGACAAAGCTAACGTTCTTGAATCTGTTTTGCATGGTACTAGAGTTAGTAATATTACCGCCTAAAATTCCGTTTTCTAAACTAGTACCAACGAAATCAAAGTCGTTAATCTGACCATTATTGATGATAACACCAGTGAACTTACCACCAGTTATCACCGCACCTTCAACGATTGTCACTCTGGAAACCATACCAGTAACAGTAATATTACCACCTAATTCACCACCAGCAATACTGCCATTAATAATAGCATCAGTGATTAAATGACCGTTATTATTACATACACCATTGATAGTACCAGTTACTGAACAACCAGCAGCAGGATTAATAAATGGAGCTTCATTGACATCAGTCATATCATCATCAGGTATTTTAGCCGCAACAACTGCCAATTGAACTTCGATTGCTGCCACCGCACTCAGATCAGATTGGGACATTGCTACGATAGTTACTACGTCAGTAGCATCTACCTCTGAAGCTAAGATAATATTGAAAGTTACATCAACACTTTGCAAAGCTGGTATTGTTACAGAGCCATCGGTATTATTAGCATCTTCAATAGTCCACCCAGAAGAATCAGCTATGGTTACGTTAAAGCTATCTGTTTCTGCACTACCGTTAGAAATGGTTACGGTTATTGGCAATAAATCACCAGGTTCACCAGATAATTTACCCGGAGCTGATAGACTAACATCACGCAATATCTTGGCTGGGCCCGATACTATGTTAGTAGCCTCAATAATATCTTCCAGACTCTTACCAGCATCTAATTTAACATTGTCGGAAAAAATATTAACGTTACCAATAGCTTGTAATGCTTTGCCGGAAGCACCTGTTAAATCAATCGTACCGCCTGCACCAACTGCAATCGTAATGTCACCACTAGCTGTAATAGTACCTGCTTGCATATTGGAAAGGTTAAGCTGCCAGCCTTCACCACCATAAATAGTAACATCACCACCTTCAATTGTGACATTAGCACCATTTAGGTTTAGAACTGATGGATCAGTATTAAATCCTCCATCACGGCCATTTACACCCAATGGTTCACAGTTTTTGCCACCTTTACCGGTAGAAAAAGAACCATCTAGTAAATTGACAACGCTGCCAGCATTTAGCC
This sequence comes from Thioploca sp., assembly GCA_030627125.1. Taxonomy (GTDB): domain Bacteria; phylum Pseudomonadota; class Gammaproteobacteria; order Beggiatoales; family Beggiatoaceae; genus DRQV01. The sequence goes on along the minus strand of DAOUSR010000047.1, from coordinate 12,185 downwards.
GCATGTTGCCACCATTTCCACCAGTTTGAGCTTCAGTAGCATTGGCATTGCAATTACCACCATTGCCAGCGTGAATACCACGACCATCACTAGTTAAAGAGTTTCTACCCCAGATGGAAACACCACCACCAGAGCCAGCTTGACCAGCTAAAGTACCAGTTATATCACCACCTTTACCAGCATCAATAGTGCCTATATCATCAGTATTGGTAATAACTGTGCCGTAAATACTTAGCCAACCACCATAAGCACCATAAATTTTACCATCACCACCATTACCACTATAAATATTACCTTCATTGCGGACGATAGCAGCATTTAAGCTAACCCCAGCTCCGGATTGAGCACAACCAGTTTTACCTATACTAGACCAATAATTGGTATCACATGCAACCGTACCATCTTCATCAGCACCATTGAGACCTTGAATAGTACCTTTATTTTCTATGTAATCAGTAGCATTTACATTTAAATAAGGATAATAACTTTGACTAGTTGAACTCTTCAAAGTAGCATTTTCATCAATACACAAGGCTCTGATATTAGTATATGGAATACCAGATACAGTGTGACCAGCTTTAATCCGTACTACATCGCTAGTTCTTGGCATATTAGGAGTTGCTTCTTCATCAGTATTTAGATTTTTCAACCGTTTCCAAGTATTAGTTGGAGTATTGTAAACATTCCAATACCAACCTTCTTGATTGTCTGATTCTGTATCACTCCGTTCAGCCCAATTACCACTGGCAATACTTTCAATAGTAATATTTTCTTCAGAGCAATCCGCTGGTGCAGCACCAATGCCAGATAAACCTACATTAACTTGAGCCGCATTAGATTTAACAATAACGGTTGCTTCTCTATCACCTAATTCTTTTGGTGTAAAGTAGGAATACAACCAACATTCTTCATCTGGTCCTAAACTATTCATGTAAGTACACCAAGACCACTTATAACCTGTGAAGTCATCAGTATTACCTACAGCGGCAATAGAATCAAAATTAACATTAACATCGCCAGTATTTTTAACCACAAAATTTTGATAATTACCATAATTATAAGCTCCTACGGTTGCTTCACCAAAATCATGCGAAACTGGTTCAATTGTTAATGCTGGATTACCATTTAAAACTGCTTCGGCGTTTATAGCAGCTGTTTCTACACTACCATCACTAAAGGTAATTTGTAGTTCAGCAGCTTTTTCTCCGGCAATAGTTGGAGCAAATGCAGTCTTGAACGAACAGGAAGAATAAGACCTGTTTTGCCAACTACCATGATAGCAATTTTGTTCTTGAATAGAGAATTCACTAGTATCATTACCAATTATAGAGATAGTGTCTACTTTAAGACCATCGCAACCGTTAGCCCAAGTATAAACTGAAGTATTCATAGAATGATTAGCACCAATCATATCAATACCAAAATTCAGCGGTTGTGGCCAAATACTCAAGCCTCGTTGAAAATCAGCTCCTTCACACCAACCTAAAGCTTTACCAGTAATAGCTATTTCTACTGTTGGACTATCAGGGTCATCGGAAGGAATTGACAGAGTTCCAGCTTTATCACCAGCAGTTTCTGGTTTTAGCTCTAACAAGGTGGTGCAATAACTATTTGGACTAACATTAGCATTGGAACAAAAATCATATTTTACGATAATATCCGCATCACCAGTAAAATTAATTTGGCCAATTTTTAATGGTCCATTACCAGTATTATTAATTCTAGCTGGAACATAATCTGAACTAGTACCAACTTGAATTTCTCCAAGCTCAACCGTACTAACTTCTAGTTCGATATTTGGAATTGCAGCTACGCCATTACCAAATAATGGTACTTTTTTGGTTAATACCGGAGTATTAGTAAAATTAGATTCGTATAAAGGAATAGATAGGATAGTCTCTAAAACCCCAGTAGATTTTGGAGTAAAAATAACTTTGAGGTAACAGTAACGATTAGGTTTAACTTGTCTTTTGTTACAACTATCGTATTTTAATACAAAACTATCGGAGTCAGACATAGTAATATTTTTGATTACCATATCCAGTTTTTCGCTATTTGAAACCTTAATTCTCTGATACTTAGAAGAACTGTTTACGTTAACATTTCCAAAATCAACCGTTGTTGGGGATACTTCAGCATCAATCGCAATTACTGCAATACCATTTCCAGTCAATGGTAAAATTAACGAAGTTGGATTACCTAATTCATCGGTATAAGGTACGGATAAATTTAGTTCCTTAGTGCCAGCTGACTCAGGTTTAAAAGCAATCCCAAATTCACAACTATTGCCACCTGCAAGAGACGTATCGTCACAATTACTAGTAGTGGTAAACTCACTAGAATAAGCTGTAGTCACATTACCGAGTTCATCGGTTGTGGTAGTTACGTTGCCAAGTTCGTCGATATTGCCCAACGAAGTGGTATTGACACTATTTATTATAAAGGATTTTTGAGTTGAAGTGGAATTAACATTGACAGGGCCAAAATCACTCGAAGTTGGATTTACTGTTAAAGCCATAACATTGCTATTAATTAATATAGCTGCAATGAGGAAATGGATACCTATTGGTATCCTAAGTATCACTGGTACATACTTTTTTGGATAAAAATACACAATTAATCTCCTGTAAATTTTAAGAATATCAAAACTTAAAGTAGAATTTTATAACTAAAATATTATGAATTTTAATAAATTTAGCAACTTTTAGCTAAGTAAATTCTAGTTCTGATAATTAGTTATTATGTAATAATATTTTTGATAAATATTTAAGGTCAAAATTTATCATGTAATAATAACCAACATTATTTATTATAGTCGACTCAAACTTATTTGTCTAGATGTGAAAAAATTGAATATTGCTAAATTTTTTGTAACTACCTAACATATTTATATTAATTTTTTTCAGTTTATAAATCATAATGATGTAACTAATTATTTATAGAATTCATAAACTGGTTCTATAGCGATAAATATTATAGAAAGTTAGCATGGTAGGTAGTTACATTTATCTTTGCTTCAATATCAACAAAGTAATGTCATCATATATTTCTTGTTCATTCACGAATTGCAATAGATCATAGATTATGGCATAACGAATATCTTCTGAATTTAAGTGTTTATTTAGCTTAATCATTTCACATAATCTCTCTATTCCATAGTATTCCTTGTTACAATTCTCAGCTTCGGTAATCCCATCAGTATAAAGAACTACAACATCTCCTGTTTTTAATGGAATTAAAATTTGGTCTATCCATTCAGAAATATCTGCCTCTAAGCCAATAGGAAAACCTAAATCTATAGTATCTATTTCTTCTATAGCACCAGTTGCACGTACTATAATTATTGTTTCATGTTGACCACTTAAACATAAAACTCCCTTGGTATCATCTGAATTAGCTTGAGTATTAATTGATTCATAATTCAGCAACATAAAAGTTAAATTTTTATCAGAATTCATACGTTGGACATTACTATATATGACATCATTCAATGTATTCAAAAATTTAGTTAAATCAGTAGTTTCGTTATGAGCTAACATAGTCCGTACTGCAGTTTGTACCATGATTGCTAATACTCCACTTTCTAAGCCATGTCCGGTTACATCGCCAATTGCAAATAAAACATGCCCATCATATTGTAATACATCATAATAATCACCACCTACTGTCCCAGCTGGTTCCATAAAGCCTGCTACATCTAAATTTTTAATTTCAAGTAATTCATGTTGCTTAGGTAACATCATTTGTTGTAATTGCCGAGTGATTTCTAATTTTGCACTCATACTTTGATTATCTGATAGCAATTGCTGATTTAATTTTTTAATTCGTTGATTTGCCAACTTGATTTTATTTTCTGTTTCTTTACGCTCAGTAATATCTCGTACCACAGCTTGCACAACTGGCCAATCATAGAATTTTAGAGAATTTAATAAAACCTCAGCTTGAAATGTGGTCTTATCCAAACGAGAATGTATCCATTCAAAATTAACGCTACCCATTTTAATAGCAGTCTGAATATATAAGTTTGCTAATATTTTGGAATTTTCTCCATTCGGTTGTAACAGTGGGGATAAATCAGCTGGATGCAAAAACATAATTTGCTCTTTACTATCATAACCAAAAATATTAAGAGTCAAGGGATTACAATCAAAAATACCGTTTTCATCCAATAATAAAATTGCATCACCTGAAGATTCATATAAAGCCCGAAACATCATTTCACTTTGCTGGATACTTTCTTCGGCGTTTTTATATTTAGTAATATCATGAGTTACAAGAGTAAAACCTCGTAATGCACCATTTTCTCTATGTAATGCTGTCATTGTCATATGAGCCCAATATTTTGAACCATTTTTACGAATTCGATAGCCTTCATCCTCAACTTTACCTTGGCTAATCGCATCGATAAATATTTGTTTTACTTGGTCTATATTTTCAGCAGGATAGAATATGGACATATGTTTGCCAATAACTTCTTCAGCAGTATATTGTAAAATCCGTTCTGCCCCATTATTCCAACTAACCATGTTGCCTTGTGTATCCAACATGATAATCGCATAGTCCACTACCCCTTCTATTAATAAACGCAACCCCTCTTCACTATGTCGCAACAACTTTTCGGCTTCATTATTTTTAATTCCAATATAAGTCAGGATTAAAGCTATTATTATCATCACAATTATTAAGCTTATGAATGGCAAAATTAAATCAGTTATTATTTGCCTAGAATTGGTTGTTAACCTAGTTTGTGGTACGTGGGAAACTAGTTTCCAATAATATTCTAAAATTTTTATAGTATTTGATTCTTTGGTAGTATGAATTCCGTTACTAGATTTATAGCCATTAGTAAGAGGATAAATAGTGGTAAAAGTAAACAAACCATTCTCACTATAAAATTGGCCACTCTTCTGATTATTAATTGTTTGCCATTCAGTAGGGAAATCCTTACCAAAAGTTCTGTCACTCCTAGCTTCTAACATAAATCCCCACTCATCATCTGCAATAGGAGAGTACAACCAAAAACCTTTTTGGTTTAATAACATAATATCGTGGGAGTTTTTAACTGCCAGATTTTTTATTTTTTGTAATAAATTACTACCTAGATAATTCAATAATACTATGCCTTGCTTATTAACATAGGTATCAAAAACTGGTGTAGCAAAACGCAACATAGGTTTAAATGGTAATTCTATTTGGCCTCTTTCAACATTCAAATCAAATGGCGATACGAATATTTCTCCACGTTTTAATTTAAAAGCATCTTTAAAATAATATCTACTACCTTTATTTTGTAGTTTGTCATCTGGAACAATAGTTGGTTCATCATTATTAAAATTAGCTCTAGCGATCTCTAAGCCAGTTTTATCTAAAAATCTAGCTTGATCATAAATTTTTTTATGAGTTACTAGAGCCAGATATTCTTTAGCTAATTTTTGTCTTGTATCACTATTATCTTTATTTAAAAAATCAGCAATTTCATTATGTTCCGATAAAAACAGTAAATCTGAAAAAATATATCTAAATTCATTTATAATTAACTCAAATTGATTCTCTAAATGTTCAGTGGCTTGAATTTCCAGGGATATCTTATCGGTTTGAACCTCTGCATAATAAATTGTTATTCCTATGGCAATAACTGGTAATAACAATAATAAATAAATTAACAGGAAACGTTGTATTTTTAAGCTGAAGGATATTGGCATTTGTGTGGGTAATGGTTAGGATAGGTCTGTAAACTTGCATTTTAGATGCCGTTATGACAACTTTTATTCTACACGAGTACTTTGTCCAAGACTAGTTATTTTGAAGTAAATATATTGATACAAATTAAATTACTGATATTTATATATAAGTTCATTAAAAATTAAGAATTCATAATTAAAAATTGCTATAATATAATTATCGGTAATTTTATCATTTAAAATTTATGCTACTTGATAAATACCAACTTTACGATGTAAAATACCCTTTAAATTTATTTTAAGGAATCGATATGTTTAATATTCGTACTGGTTTATTGTCATGTGCTTTGTTAATGCCTGTAGGTAGTTATGCAGATAGTCCACCTGTTGCCGTGGTTAATGGCAAAGCTATTACTCAACAAGCTTATGATGATTATACTAAAGCTCGTAAAGATAGTGATAAAATTGATCCAAAAATGTTGATTGATGAATTAGTGCAGCGAGAATTGTTAAAACAAGATGGAATACAGGAAAAAGTAGACCAAAAGCCTGAGTTTATTAAAAAAATCGAGGAAACTCGAGAAAATTTACTGATGGCGATGGCAATTCGCAATTATTTAGAAAAACATCCATTAGCTGATGCTGAATTGAAACAAGAATATGACAAACAGTTAGCCAACGCTGTTGTACCTAACGAATATAAAGTTCAACATATTCAGGTAGAAACCGAAGCAGAAGCTCAAGTTATTATTAAAGAATTGGATAATAATTTTGCTACCATTGCCAAGGCTAAATCTACTGATATAGGTTCTGCTAATCAAGGTGGAGATTTAGGCTGGATTACACAATCTATAACTGAACCTGAATTTTGGTCAGCAATCGAGAAATTAGAAAAAGGTAAATATGCCACTGCTAAGAGTAGATTTGGTTGGCATGTTATCCAACTTAACGATATTCGTGTTATTGAACCACCAAAATTTGCCGATATTAAGGAAAGGATCAGAAATGCCATGCAATCTCAACAAATGGAAGATTATGTTGATGGTTTGCTAAAAAAATCTAAAGTTGAAATACTAAAAAAGTGATTAAAAGGTCGAGAATCAATTTACGTAACCTTCTAAGAAATATTGGATGGTAATTTTGTAGAGTCAAAGTTATAGTGTTATAATTATTGGCATAGCTAGTTATATCATGACAGGATAAACACATAAAAATCTTTCTAAAACATAAATTTATTTCAATAACTGGGTTTTAATGCGTTTGTCCTAAGTCATAATATTGCTAATATTTAACTAATTCTAGCTGGAGAAATATTAAGTGTCTGGTCTGAATGGAAAATGATCAATTACTCATAGAAATAATCCAAAATGGTCTACCGCTTGTTTCACGCCCTTATGCTGCAATAGGCAAACAAATTGGCCTGACTGAAGCGGAAGTGATTGCCAAGATTAATAATCTTATTGAAATTGATGTAATTAAACGGTTTGGAATTGTGGTATATCATCGTAAATTGGGTTATCGAGCTAATGCGATGGTGGTGTGGGATATTCCAGATTCTGAAGTTACTGCAATAGGGCATAAATTAGGCCAGTTTAACTTTGTAACCCTGTGCTATCGACGTTCTCGGCATTTACCAGATTGGCCTTATAACTTATATTGTATGATCCATGGTATGGACAGAAAGGTTGTGTTGCAGAAATTAGCTGAGTTAATTGAGCAGTGTAATCTAAGCCAAGTTCAGCATCAAATTTTATTTAGCAAGCGTTGTTTTAAACAGCGTGGGGCAATTTATTATTCTACTTCAAATAATTAGATAGTTAAAATTTTATATGTCAACAATTATTATTGAACAAGTCTCCAAACAGTTTAAACATCATCCAGTTTTAGATAACATCAATTTAACAGTGCAACCGGGTGAACATATTGCTTTGATAGGTTCTAATGGGGCTGGTAAAACTACTCTAATGCGTTGTTTATTAGGTGAATATGAATATAATGGTTCAATTAGTATTAATAACTTAAATCCACGCCAAAATAGACAGACAATCTTAAATCGAATTGGTTTTGTGCCTCAATTACCACCTCCGCTAAAAATGCCAGTTGGTCAATTAATAAAATTTGCCGCCGGAGTTTGTGATATTAATCCTAAAAATATAGTGGACATTACGAAACAATTAGGTTTAGATATTAACACATTTACTCATCGGCCTTTTAATAAATTATCTGGTGGCCAGAAACAGAAACTATTAATTGGCATTGCATTAGGACGCAATAGTGATATTTTGATAATGGATGAACCGGCTGCTAATTTGGATCCTGAAGCCCGCGAGATTTTTTTAAAATTATTGGAAGCAGAAAAAAACGCAATTACTCTTATTTCTAGTCATCGTTTGAACGAAATTACAACTTTAGTGAATCGAGTGGTAGAATTAGATATGGGTAAGGTTGTTTTAGATGATAAACTTATGAATAAATGAGGATTTTTTAATGAAATTATATTGGATAAGTATTTTAATTGTGCTTATGAGTTGCACTGATAAACAAACCGGGCCAATAGAAATTACTCTAGATCGAGACAGTTGTGAACGCTGTCAGATGGCAATTAGTGACAAACATTTTGCTACTCAAGTACGAGGTGGACCTAAAAATAAAGTTTTCTTATTTGACGATATTGGTTGTGCAACAATTTGGCTTAATAAGAAACCTTGGGCGGATACTGCCAAAATTTGGGTAGCCGATTATAAAACTGGAGATTTCTTGGATGCTAGTACTGCTAACTATGTGCCAGAACAGATTACTCCAATGGATTTTGGTTTTGGGGCAACATCAGAACCAGTAGCTGGAAGTATTGATTTTAATACCCTTAAACCTAAATTGTTGGCTAAAAAAAGTACACACAGTTTACATTAGGAATATTCCTTACCTCAAAATTACCTCATTTAAAATGGAGAGCCATATGTCAGACCAACATGTTAATATTTTAGAAAGTTTTTTTACCGAAACCATTAAAAAGATGGAACGGCAATTTACTTCCCATGAATTTTTTCAAAAATTGTTACATAATCACCAATCTGAATATATTGCTGCTTTAGCTAGTTATTCCGATGCGATGCCATTTAGAAAACTGCATTATGAATTGACTCAACGTTTAAAGCAATTAGATGGTATGTCAATTACTGTACAGCAAACCAACTATTCCAGTCGAGATATTTTTGGAATAGCTTCTACCACAACTTTGTGGCGTAAAATTTAACAACAGGAGTCCAAGATAGCTTAAAGTTTGGACTCCAGTTAAATCTATCAATTCATAACCATGTTCAATTGTGTCCTCTATCAACCTGAAATTCCTCCTAATACTGGCAATATAATCCGCTTATGTGCCAATACTGGAGTGCAATTACATTTAATTCATCCATTAGGTTTTAAACTAGATGATAAACGATTAAAACGAGCTGGACTTGATTATCACGAATGGGCAACTGTTCAAGAATATAATTCCTTGCCTGATTTCATCCAAACTGTTAAACCTAAACGAATTTTCGCCTGTTCAACAAAAGGCAGTACTAATTATTCGGAACCATGTTATCAATCTGGAGACACATTTATATTTGGCCCCGAAACTCGTGGACTACCTCAATCAGTACTTGATAACACAGCAACTGTAATACGGATTCCTATGTATGCTGGTAATCGCAGTTTGAATTTATCTAATTCCGCAGCGATAATAATTTATGAAGCTTGGCGACAACTAAATTTTAAAGAAAATGCTTGCAACTCTACCACTATTAAAAAACACTGATTTCCCAACAATTAAGCGGGATATTTTAAATATCTTACAAGTTAATTTAGGTTACTTATGTAATCAGCAATGCCAACATTGTCATGTAAATGCTGGGCCTAAGCGTACTGAAATTATGAATTATAATACCTGCCAACAGGTGGTGGATTTTTTACGCACTAATGATTCAATCACTACCTTAGATTTAACTGGTGGAGCTCCAGAGTTAAACCCAAGTTTTCGGTTTTTGGTGACATCTGCGAAGGCAATGGGTAAGCATATTATTGACCGTTGTAATTTAACTGTTTTATTGATTCAAACTGATTTGGCCGAATTTTTAGCCTCCAATCAAGTTGAAATAATTGCATCTTTGCCTTGTTATTTGGAAGAAAATGTTGATAAGCAACGTGGTAGTGGAGTATTTCAAGATAGTATTGCGGCTCTACAAAAATTGAATAAATTAGGTTATGGACATGATTTACCATTGAATTTAGTGTTCAATCCGCAAGGTCCAACTTTACCAGCTCCGCAACATAGTTTAGAAATAGATTATAAAAAATTCTTACAAAATAACTATGACGTTACTTTTAATCAGTTATATACAATTTGTAATATGCCTATCCAACGATTTGGTAGTACTTTAATTTCTAAGGGAAATTTTGCTAGTTATATGCAATTATTGCGGGATTCACATCAGGATGCTAATTTGGCAACCGTAATGTGTCGTAATTTGATTAGTGTGGATTGGCAAGGCTATGTTTATGATTGTGATTTTAATCAGATGTTAGGATTAAGTTCAAATATTCACATTTCCCAATTGAATGCGGCAAATTTGCCCGGTAATCCGGTAATGGTAGCTGAACATTGTTACGGTTGTACTGCTGGACAAGGTAGCAGTTGTGGAGGAGCTTTAGCCTGAACTTAATATACCTTTTTATTATATTTAACTCATGTTATTATACATATTAGTGGGATAGATTTAATATATCGCATTTCCCAATTGATGGTTGTTTCTGGAATGAAGTGAAGCATATTTCCCGAAACATACAAATTAAGAACTTGATATTTATATCGAATTTCATTAAGCATTCATAATTAAAAATTGCTATATATATCACTAAATTACAAGGATTAAATTATGTTATCACCTGTTGCAATGGCAGCAAGTATTATTTTAACGATATTAGTACTTATCATATTCATGGTTATCATTCCCCGCTATAAAACCTGTCCTTCCAATAAAATTTTGGTTAAATATGGGAAAATTGGTGTTGGTAAATCGGCATTGCCTATCCATGGTGGTGCAGCTTTTGTGTGGCCATTTATCCAACAATATTCTTATCTGGATTTAACCCCAATTACCACCGATGTCCCATTGAAATCAGCCCTCTCCAAACAAAATATTCGGGTCAATGTACCTTCTAAGTTTACCTTTGGAATTGGCACTTCAGAAGAGCTGATGCAGAATGCGGCGGTTCGTATACTTGGTCTCTCTCCTGATTTAATTGAAGAAATGGCTCAAGAAATTATTTTAGGCCAATTACGGGCAACTATTGCCACGATGAATATTGAAGAAATCAATGCAGATCGTGAAACGTTTAGCCAAAAAGTGATGGAAAATATTGAAAGCGAGCTGAAAAAAATAGGATTACAGCTAATTAATGTCAATATTGCGGATATTACCGATGAATCAGGTTATTTAAAAGCTTTAGGTGAAAAAGCTGCTGCTGAAGCGATTAATCGAGCTAAAGTTCAAGTTGCTCAACAACAGCGTGATGGTGAAACTGGAACGGCAAACGCCAAACAAGAAGAACGGGTGAATGTTGCTGATGCTAATGCACGAGCGATTAGCGGTGAGAATAAAGCAATGGTGATTGAAGCCAGTTCTAATGCGGATCGGCGGGAAGCAGAAGCAGATTCTAAACGGCAAGGAGATGCTGCTGAAGCAGTCCAAATGGCAGCAGCTAGAGAAGCTGGTTATAATGCAGAGCAACAAGCCGAAATTGCCCGGGCCGAACGAGAACGAGCAACTCAACAAGCTGATGTTATGGTATCGGCTGAAATTGCCAAAGCTAAACAAATTATTGATGCAGAAGCCCAAAAAGCTAAAATGGTGTTAGATGGACAGGGTAAAGGTGAAGCGATTCAAGCTGAAATGTCTGGACAAGCTTATGGTATTTACGAACAGATGGCTAAAAAAGCCGATGGTTTTAAAGCTATTGTAGCAGCTGCTGGTGGTGATCCTGACAAAGCTGCAACGTTGATGATTATTGAGCAATTACCTAAAATTATTGAGGCTCAATCTAAAGCTATCAGTAATATTAAATTTGATAAAATTGTGGTGATGGATAATTCTAATGGCGATCATTCAACGACCGCTAATTGGCTTGCTAGTATTACTAAAATTTTGCCGCCTTTACATGAATTTGCAAATATGGCCGGTGTTGAATTACCTGATACACTTGGAAAAATCCTTAAATCTGAGCAATCCGTTGTTTCCGATACTTCCTCGACTTCAGTGAATAATAAGCAGGAATAATTTATAGCAATTACTTTAAGAGTAGTGAGCTATTTTTTTCTCAAGGGTCTATACAAATTACCACTTTTTCAGGTATGTTTCTCTAGTTAAGGAATGAGGATTTAATAACTTCCAAAACTTGAATGTCCAAACCTGCCAGGTCTAATTTCGGATTTTATTAAATTCTGATTCCTTAAGTGTATTGTAA
>DAOUSR010000156.1 GCA_030627125.1 Thioploca sp. | reverse complement strand
TTGCTCCTGTTGTTGCTACTCCAGTTCCATCAGTTGCTACTCCAGTTCCATCAGTTGCTACTCCAGTTCCATCAGTTGCTACTCCAGTTATTGCTCCTGTTGCTTCTACTCCTCAACTATTTGATGATGATGTTTCTAAATCTGTAGAAAAACCTAACGAACTGGTTGAATCTGTACACCGTGCGGACAATTTGAAAATTGAATTTGGCAAAAGCAGGTATCAAAATATCGTTTCAAATTATTTGAAATCACAAAAATGGACGTTGTTTGATATTCCTAAAGAGCATTTTCTAAATGTCATTAACATGCTGAGAACTGGCAAAATTCCAAATTTAATAGTTTCCAGAGAAGTGGCGTATGAAATAATGGATAGAGTTAATTATCTTGATGATGAAGATAAACACGCGCTTGCAGGTTGGATTAAAAGAAACGGTTGTTTAAATTTCTATGAATTAACTACTGTTTTAGCTGATAAATTAAACAAACGTTTAGATGCCAAGGAAGAATTAGCTCATGGGTAACGAAAACCAGCTATTGAAACAATTACGAGAACGTAAAGCGGTAGTGGAGCTTGAAACTGCTCTAAAGCCTAGGGCTTATCATCCTGAACATGAACACGCAATTACTGATTATATGGAGCGTAATCATAACGCACATTACAATAAACATTATCGTTCCGGCGAACGAGATTATTAATTTGTGCAAAGTGGCATAATTGCTATTGATTATGCCACACTTTCAAAGTACAATGATTGATTATGCCACACTTTCAAAGGAGCAAAGCAATGGAAGAACCCAAAGGCAAAGGCGGCAAACGTATTAATTCTGGTAGGCCATCAGAATGGAAAGGTATAAATAAAGGGATAGACACATTTAGTTGTAGATTACCTATCACTATTCACCAAGCGTTGATGGTTGCCAAAACCAACCTATCATCCACAGAGATAATTAATAAATTAACTGGTGCTAGCACTAGCAATATTTCTCTCGATAGTAATGAAATAGAGTATGAAATTATCACGCCTATTGAATTAGCTGAACTTAGAAATAAAAACAAACAATTAGCAAAAGATTTGAAAATTGCTAATAAACTTAACGTTACAATTAATGGAGAACTAGCAGAAGAACGTGCAGATTCGGAAATGACTATTCAAGCTCTAAAGAATGATATTAATACTCTTGAGCAAGATTTAGCTAATTTGCAATCTAAGCAAAACGTACAACCAGAAACAGGAGGAATTGAGATTGAAGGAGTTTTCGTTAAAGTTGAAGATGTTCAACATGTTATTAATGAATGGACTGGAAAAGTCACGAAAGGCACGGGACCAAGATGGAAAAATATGCGGACGTTCTGGAGTATTTTAAAAGATTTGAGGAATTAATTTATGACTAAAAAATATCAATTAGAAGGATTCGTCACATTGCCAATTCAAATGATAGTCGAATGCGATAGTAAAAAAATTGCTCCCAGTGCTGTAGCTGAAAACGTTCTATTAGAAGCTGATAATATATTTTCAGAATCAGAGCTAATGTTAATTAAAGGTTTTATATTTTTAGAGATTGACGGAAACATCACGGAATCCGGTGCTATTGAATTTCACCAAATAGATGAGATAACAGAGAATTAATATAAACTGTTGGCCGTAAAAGGTAGGACTTGAACCTACATTACTTAATCCTGACCACTCTTTGTATAAACATTCTCCCACGACTATTGGCACTACCGTTTAACCCAACAGTTGTGGGGGAACCACAAATCAAAATCAAAACCAAAATTATAAATTAAATCCCATATAAACATCCTCTATTTCTTGTTCTTGAATCCCTAAATACGTTAGTGTGGTCGCTTGTGACGCATGATTTAGTATTTTCATCAATATAGGAACCGGAACCCCTGCCATACGTTGCCAATATCCAAAAGTTTTACGGAGCATGTGGCTACCATAATTAATATTACCTTGAGGAATTCCTGTTTCAACATGAGCAACAGCACACCAATGTTTTGCCATATTATTTAAAGCCCCTACTGTCAGTGCTTTATCCCCACGTTGTGAAGGAAATAACCACATCCCATCTTGGTACAATTCCAACCAATCCTGAATAGCTCTATGAGAAGATTCGTTAATAGTAATATTACGCAGTTTCTTAGTTTTCCTTTCATACACTCGCAGTACATCACCAATTGCCAAATACTTTACTTGGTCAACTGTTAATGCGAGCAAGTCCGATGCACGTAATGCTGTGTTAATTCCTAATACAAACAAACATAAGTCCCTAGGATTTTCTAGGTTCTTCTTAATACATTTGATTAATCGTTTGTTTGTAATAGGACTAACAAATATCTGCGATCCTTTCTTAGGATGATTAGGATTATTCATGTTCTATTAAGACCTTATTAAAAATATCTTTATTAATCATATCTCTTTTCAAGAGTTCGTCTTTTAAAGATAAAATCTGAACAGTATTATCTACCGCTTTACTCCAAAAGCCAATCATTTCAACTAATTGCTCATCATAGATTAAACAATAAGATAAAAACATTAATTGTTGGTTTGAAAGTTCATCTAAACCTTTTTTAAATTTGCTTCTGTTTACATATGTATTTCTTTTCTGAGGACGTTCGTTTATCATTTTTTCAGCTAAATCAAATATTGCCTCAATTTTTTTATACCCCAGCTCATTACTTAATTCAGCAAACTGTTGTCGATTCATAATACTCATATTACATTCCTGCCATGTGCATAAAATTCATTTTAGTTTTAGAGTGCAAATATTTTCAGTGCATTCAAATTTTAATACCATTACAAATTACCTGATTAATTTCCAATAAAAAATCTAACTAACAAACTCAATTCTACAGTACATTGTTAGTGAGTCAAGCACATTCAAAAAAAAAGCTGTTGCAATCAGTAGGTTTATTATTTTAAAACTGCCCATCTTTCTACAAAAGTTGGGGAGTTGGACTTGTCACGCTTGCAAAACTGATTTATTCCATTAGTAACCCGTGATAATTAATTTGCAATTTAGCATTAATGAATGTTAATATAATTCTTATTAACTTTTATATTAATAAAGATAATATGTAATTATTATTAACTAATTATTATTAACTAATTATGGATAGAGCAACTGCAAAAGATTTATTAGTAGATATTAAAAATGAATTTCCTGATTTGTTAGAAATGTTAGAAATACGCAAAAATCAAATTTCGAAGAAAGTCATCTACAGTTTTCAAATTCAGGAATCAATGCTAGAACGTGCTAAAAAAATATCTAAGAAGGAGAAAATCAGCGTATCAAATGTAATGAGACAAGCAATCGCAATTGGAATACCTGAGCTAGAGGTATGAGAGGCTGGAGAAAATGGCACTGGAAAGCAATCAAAAGGAACGTCCTAAAATTCATAGAGTTAAGAAAATTAGGCCGCAATACAGAAGCCACTCAAGTTCTAAAAACTTACAAGGGAGCCGCATTTTGGTTAGTTGTTCCGTTGTATATTATTTTATGGTTCGTTGGTAGTCCACAATCTTGTACCAGTCCAACTACAAAACCACCAGTTGCATCAAGCCCATCAGAACCAACAACCGATTCTTATGTACCACCAATTGATTGGACTAATATTAGATACACTGCTTTAAATCGTACCAAGATTAAAAGCTTCTCAAGTGCTAAAAGAAAATTATACCCACTTTATGCAGACCTTGGATTACAAACTACTTTCTATTGCAATTGTAACTATCGTAATAAGACACCCGATCTATCAAGTTGTGGAGTAGTTCCAAAGAAGAATGTTAAACGTATGAATAGAACTGAAGCAGAGCATATCGTACCAGCTAGTTTAATTGGCCATACGCTTGAATGCTGGGATAACGGAGGTCGTAAGAATTGTGGAAAGGTTGACCCATTCTTTAAACGTGCTGAGGGTGATTTACATAACTTAGTTCCAGCACTCGGTGAAATTAATGGGAATCGTTCTAACTATCCACCTGTTGAGAATATTCCTGGAGAAGTTAGGAATTATGGAAATTGTGATGTGGAAATATCAAGAAAGAAGTTTGAACCACCAGCTGATAAACGGGGTGATATTGGACGGATATATCTTTATATGGCTAAGGTTTATAATGCTCCACTTACAAGTAATCAAATTGAAATGTTTACTCGGTGGAATGAGAACGACCCACCAACTAGAAATGAGATTGCTATTCATGAGGCTAAGGCTAAAATTCAAGGAAATAGAAATCCTTACTATAACTAAACGATATATCACGTATCGGCGCATCGATAGCACTTGGTAAAAGGTTTTGACTTTTTGATTATGCCACACAACAAAGCTATCTAAGATATTCAAGTTGCTGCTTAATAATATCAATAACTAAATTTCTATTAACTTCTGGAGGTTCATTATCAACTATTGCTAATATTAGTTGTTCCAAACATTCTGGGCTCAGTGGATGACCAGTGATGAGATAACCAATGTCGATTCCTTCTTTAATCATATACATAAGAGGAGTATGGAACATACCAGTTTCATAATTTGAAATAGTTTTTGAAGTAACACCAATTTTTTTGGCTAACTCTAGTTGAGTTAAACCTAAACGATTACGTTCTTCTTTTAAACGTTTTCCAAAATTATTATTAATTTCTTTCATACTAATATGATATATAAAACACGCTTTATATTGCACTAGAAAAATTTTTCTAGTAATATTAGCAAGCAGTACAAAAAACAAAAGCCCATAAGCGGTGACACGCTAGTGGGCTTGATAACAAGTTATTTCATTTAATTGACACTAGTAATTATACACTTGATGTTGAAATGTTTCAAGAAAAATTGCTAGTGTTTGGAGATTTATTTTCATGTATATCGACTTTAAAAAAGTTCAGACAGCTACACTTAATGAAATTAGTTCTTTATTATCAAACTGGTTGCCAGACGGCAAACAAAAAGGCCAAGAATACTCTGCTTTAAATCCAACTCGTAGCGACAGCAAAGCTGGCAGTTTTAATATCAATATGCTAACTGGAGTATGGGCTGATTTCGCTACTGGTGATAAAGGCGGAGATTTAATATCCCTTCATTCCTATCTTTTTAATTGTGAATACGTTAACTCTGCTAAAGAATTAGCACAACTATTAGGGATAGTTCCAACTCTCACAGACAAACCAGCCACGCATTATCAATTAGGTAAGCCGTCGCAAGTTTGGGAATATTCTAATGAATACTTTGTTTATCGTTTTGAAACTAAAGATAAAGAAGGTAAAGAGGGTAAAGAATACCGCCCAGTTTCTTGGAATCCTAAACTTGGCAAGTGGCAATGGAAAGATCCTAAAGGAAAGTTACCACTCTATAACCTATCTGAATTAAAAGCCAATCCCACCAAAGCTGTAATTATCTGTGAAGGTGAGAAAGCCTCGGATGCTAGTAAACAATTCTTTCCTGATGATATAGCTACTACTACAGCACACGGTAGCCAATCCCCACAACGTTCTAATTTCAAACCACTCTCAGGACGTGAGATTATAATCTGGCCTGATAATGACGAAGCTGGTCAGGAATATGTCAGAGTTCTAATTGATTTACTAGCAGAAACCAAAGTTTCTAAAATCCAAGTTATAGAAATTCCAAAAGGATTGCCTGAAAAATGGGATGCGGCGGATGCAGACCCTAACGTATTTGATGTTAATCTACTGAATTATAAAGATTTTACTGATTACCTCAAAAATTATAATGAAGCTAAACCAGTTCATGATGGAAATGGTAATGTAGTAGAATCAACTGAGATTGCTATTGATTCTACCACACAATCAAATAGTGATAGACAATTGTTAGTCTATAGAGATGAATGGGGAAATCCTAAATTAGTTCAACAAAACCAAGCCGCTCAACTACTTGAAAGTGAATGTAAAAAATTGAAGTTTGATAGTGTCAGAGAAGAATGGATGCTTTATAAAGATGAACACTGGCAACAATGCACAAGTTCATTAGCAATGAGAACGATTAACCATATTGTAACTCAGAATGCAGGCAAGTGTGGTTATTCAATTGGATATCTTAATGGAATTTCTCAATTCTTAAAATTTGAACTAATACAAGAATTGTGGAATGAACAACGAGATATTATCCCATTCCAAAATGGTGTACTAAATATGATGTCAATGAAATTGAAAGAACATACACCAGAACAATTGCTCACTTGGCAACTGCCATATGAGTACAAACCTAACATTACTTGCCAAACTGTGATTGATTGGCTAATGTATGCAACCAGTAATGATAAAGAACAAGTCCAATTATTACGAGCATATATAAATTGCATTTTGTTAGGACGTTCAGATTTACAACGATACTTAGAATTAATCGGTCCAGGTGGTTCTGGTAAAGGAACATTTATTCGTTTGTGTGAATCATTAGTAGGAACGATGAATACCCACGTTACAGAGTTGAAACGATTGGAGTCTGGTGATATTGGCAGATTTGAAACAGCTAGATTGTACGGTAAACGATTATGTATAATTACCGATGCTGAAAAGTTTGCTGGTGACGTAACCACACTCAAGGCCATGACAGGTGGTGACACTTTACCGTATGAAGAGAAGAACAAACAAGGATCACGTCCATTTAGATTTGAGGGAATGGTTTTAATAGCGGCCAATGAACACATTGGAAGTAATGACTATACAAGCGGACTACGGAGGCGGAGAGTTACAGTTGAATTTAAAAATGTGGTGAAGACTAATAAACGTAGAAATTTAGAAACTGAGTTTCAACCATATCTAGCTGGTGTAATAAATTGGGCATTATCAATGACTGATGAAGACGTTGAAAATTATGTGAGAGATACAGAACAAACGGTTAGCTCACTATCTGATACAACACATACCAACTTATTAGCAACAAATCACATAGCATCATGGTTAGATAATTGTACTATCTATGATGTAGATGCTAAAACTAAAATTGGTTTAGCTCGTAAAGATAAAGATCAGGGCTTTGGATTTTTAGATTCAAATGAATTGTTATACGCATCATATCGTGAATATTGCGAAAGCACTGGTATTAAAGGATTATCTTTGAATAGGTTTTCGCCGTTACTCACTGATTTAGTAACTAACCAATTACAAATGGGCGAAACTATCTATAAATTACCACGTTCTAAAGATGGTGTAAGATTTTGCGGTATTCGCATCAAATTCGATGGAGAAGATGGAATCTCGCCTATACAACATCATTTCAATGAACAGAATCAAGTGGATGATGTTAGTGAATACAACAAGTCCTTAAGATTACATTTTACAATTGAAATGAATGGTACTGATGAACAATGGCAATATATTTTAACTAATGATAGTGAACAATACAATAAAATTGTAGAAGATTTCAAACGTTATTATCATTGATAAATAGTTTTTTTTATAACTAACTTTTTTGTAAAAAAATAGGGGTGTAGATATTTCTACACCCTCTTTTTATTTATCTAAAATTACAAATGGTGAAGACTTAAGTCTTCATCAAGATTTTTTGGTGAACAGCTAAGTTATTGAAAGTGTTTAAAGTGAAGACTATGAAGACTTATTATTACTTTTAAGAATTATATAAAGTAGTAAGTAATACATCATTACTACATATGAGCTAAAGTTATACTCCAGCTCCAGACTTTCCTTTTTGCCTTCATAGTCTTCATAGCCTTCATTTATTAAGCATTATCAATATCTTAAGGTGTTCACCAGTTTTATTGAAGGTGTTCACCAGTTTTAAGGTGTTCACTACTTAATTATGTATGTATAGTTAAATAATATTTATATGCAAGGAGATTGTCATGCAAGATACTAACAAGAACCGCCCCAGCCAAATTGATATTGACCAAGCTATGTTTAGATTAGGTATTAGGCGAGAGCAAATAGGAGAGGAGACAGAACGAAATAAAAACGAACAAAGCAAGGGCATAGTGAATCAGCGAAAATTAAAGCGTTCCTTTTGACAAGAAAAGTGCTAGAGGGTGTTATATGGGTGGGATATATATAATAGATGTAATATATTTAATAGATAAAAGCAACCCCAACCCCCAACCCCAACCC
>DAOUSR010000258.1 GCA_030627125.1 Thioploca sp. | reverse complement strand
TGGGTCTGGAAGATATTCTAACACAACGTTTCGCATAAAAATTTAGCCAAATACCTTTGGGAAGCTCAGGCCTTTTATCTTGGGACTCACAGTTCAAGACCACTGTCCATTATAGCAATCTTTAATTAATACCAACTTCTCTAATTTGTACTCTAAATACTACTAAACATCAAAGCAGTTAAAATAAAATCTAAACCTAAAGTTGCCAGTGAAGCATGAACTACAGTTCTAGTCGTGGCTCGGCTTACACCTTCAGCAGTAGGAGTACAGTCATAGCCTTCAAAAACTGCAATCCAAGTCACTACTATGCCAAACACAATACTTTTTATAATTCCATTTAGAATATCTGCTACAAAATCAGTTTTATCTTGCATCTGCGACCAATAAGCACCAGAATCTACTCCCAAAACCTGCACCACTAACAAGTAACCTCCAAAAATACCAACTGCACTAAAGATTGCAGCTAGTAGTGGCATAGAAATAATCCCACCTAAAAATCGAGGAGCTATTACCCGTTTTATCGGATTAACCGCCATCATCTCCATACCAGACAATTGTTCAGTTGCTTTCATCAAACCAATTTCAGCAGTCAACGCTGAACCAGCTCGGCCAGCAAATAATAACGAAGTTAATACCGGTCCCAACTCACGCACTAAAGATAATGCCACTACCATTCCCAACGATTCAGTAGCTCCAAAATTGACCAGAGTATTGTAGCCTTGTAAACCTAATACCATGCCTACAAATAAGCCTGAAACTAAAATAATGCTTAATGATAAGACTCCAATCGAAAAAACTTGAGCTATAATTAAATAAGGCCGTAATAATAGACTAGGAATTGCAGTTAAAATATGTCCCAAAAATATATGCCCACGTCCTAGGCGTTCAAAAAAATCTAAAGTTGATTTGCCTAAATACTGCAATTGATTTAACATGCATCACCTCCTAATAAGTCTTCTACATAATCTGGAGCTGGATAGTGAAATGGCACTGGCCCATCAGATTCACCATTGATAAATTGTTTAACCCATGCGGACTCAGAATTTTTCATAGCTTTGGGAGTGCCGTGACTAACTATTTTACCATCCGAAAGAACATAAATTAAGTCGGCTATTTGGGATGTTTCCTGCACATCATGCGATACAATAATACTGGTTAAACCGAGAGCATCATTCATAGAACGAATTAAATGGACTAAAACTCCCATAGATATTGGGTCTTGGCCAGTAAATGGCTCGTCATACATGATCATCGATGGATCAAAAACTAATGCCCTTGCTAATGCAACTCTACGTGCCATACCACCAGATAGTTGACTTGGCATTAAATCTCTAGCTCCTCGTAAACCAACAGCTTGCAATTTCATTAAGACTAAATGCCGAATTAATACTTCTTGTAACTTAGTGTGTTCTCGCAATGGGAAAGCTACATTTTCGAATACATTTATATCAGTCAATAAAGCTCCACTTTGAAACAACATGCCCATATTTTTGCGTAATTCATATAGCTTTGACATTGACAAAGTAGCCAGGTTTTTGCCGTTAACCTCAACTGTACCAGCATGAGGCTTTAACTGGCCACCTATCAAACGCAATAATGTGGTTTTACCAGTACCACTAGGCCCCATAATTGCGACTATTTTACCGCGTGGTATGTCTATATCAATGCCATCAAAAATCCACCGGTTTCCTCGTGAGAAGCGTAAATCTCTAATTTTTACACAAATATCTTCCATATTATATTTTCTCTACGTGAGATATATTTTGCCTGATGATTAATAGTAATACCTTCGCCAAAAAACCACAAAAAAATAGTATAAAAAAACTAAATTAAAAAACTTTATACTTGACAAACAGAAGGATTAACTCGACCACGTGAAGAAACGTTATAAAT
>DAOUSR010000056.1 GCA_030627125.1 Thioploca sp. | reverse complement strand
TTGTTATCAATACTTTCATTAATTTTATTTGTAGCAATATCAACTGATACTCCAACAATAACTTGCCTCAAAACTTTCAAGGCAAATTTTCCTAATCCTGCTTCTGCACTAGTTCCCAAAGAAACCAAAGAAACCAGTAACATCACAGGTAATAATTTTTTAATCATATTTTCCAAACTCCAAAGAATTGTTGCTATAAATTGAGTACAGTATATAACATCATTCTTGAGCGGCTGAAAGTCCGTCTTCAAGATTAAGTTAGAATTATATCGAATAATCCTAAATTAAATTTTATCAACTTAAAAGTTATATTTCACTATCAAGCTAATCAACTATTTTCAATTTACGGAAAATAAAATTCGTCCCAAAGTCCTAAAAATCAACCTAATATCCAGATAAATTGATTGGTCTCTCACAT
This sequence comes from Thioploca sp., assembly GCA_030627125.1. GTDB lineage: Bacteria > Pseudomonadota > Gammaproteobacteria > Beggiatoales > Beggiatoaceae > DRQV01. Next base: position 15,901 of record DAOUSR010000056.1, on the reverse strand, counting down.
ATTGCTGGTGATACGCTAACTTTAAAGGCAATATTTTTTCAACATAATCCATTTCTGGCTGTTGCGAAGTTGCTAATATCTCACTTTCGTTGCGAAATTCTATTGAAGCGAAATCAGTAATCCCAACTGGTACTGACAGTACATATTCTTTAATTCCAGGCGGATACAATTCAACATATTCTGGTACTTCCGGACGTGGCCCAACCACACTCATTTCGCCTTTAAGAACGTTGAGTAGTTGTGGTAATTCATCTAGTTTGTACTTACGTAAAAAATGTCCACATTTAGTTATACGTGAATCATAACCTATAGTTAATTTTGGGCCTTCAGTATTCATGTGCATAGTGCGAAATTTCATGATTTTAAAAGGTTTTCCAAACTGACCAATTCGAGTCTGTAAAAATAATACTGGGCCTCGACTATCTAGCTTTATCCATAAAGCAATGAGTGCAAATAATGGCATTAATAAAATTAAACTTGGGATAACACAACATATGTCAAATATGCGTTTTTTCATTAATATTTATCAAGTAACGTGTGGTAAATAATTAGCAAAGATTAACTTTTCCAAGACAAATCTCTAACCAATGATTGGAGTATACTGTTCCTAAAAACTTAGACAATCTTGGACATTTTTAGGTAATTCACTCTCTGTTCTTCTTAGTGTTCTAGTTCAAACATCTATTTGCAAATTCGTATGGACGATAGTTCTTAGACATAATGTCTATATAACTATGTCCAGTTTTCAAGTAGCTGTTTTGTTACTTTTGTTAAAATAGTTTAAGCTCAGTACTTGTCCATAATATTTTTGAAAGTTTTATCAGTGCTGTAAAGACCTTTAGTTATTTCTTCCAACTTACGTTCAAATATATCTTTCTGCTCATTTCTAAGCCCTAATACATCCTGCATATCAAATAAACCATTCTCTTGCTGCATAACCCATTTAGCGGCTCGAACTGCTCCATTGGCAAACGTCATACGGCTAGAAGCTTTATGAGTTATTTCGACTTGCTCCCCAATATCAGCAAACATAACAGTGTGTTCTCCAACAATATCACCAGCTCTAATAGTCTCAAACCCAATAGTTTTCCGTTCTCTTGCTCCAGTTTGACCTTGTCTGCCATAAACTGCACATTTGGATAAATCTCTACCCAATGCTCCAGCAACTATTTCCCCCATTTTTAAAGCAGTTCCTGAAGGAGCGTCGACCTTATGCCGATGATGAGCCTCAATCACTTCAATATCAACTTCATCGCCCATAATTTGAGCAGCAATTTCTAGCAATTTAAACGTAAGATTAACCCCAACACTCATATTAGGAGCGAAAACAATGGCAATATCTTTAGAAGCTTGCTGAATAACTTTTTTTTGTTTGGTAGAAAATCCTGTAGTACCAATTACCATGCGTTTGTTAGTTGCTTTACAGATTGCCAAATGTTCTAAAGTTGCTGCAGGAGTAGTAAATTCAATTAATACCTCAAAGTCATCAATTTTCAAATCATTTGATACTGTTATATTATTATGCCCAACTCCTGCTAATTCACCAGAATCATTACCAATAAAGTTACTAGCTGGATGTTCAAAAGCAACCGTAAGATTGGTATTGGTCTCATTCTTACATGCTTCAATTAGTCTACATCCCATTCTACCGGCTGCCCCGGCAATTGCAATATTTATTTGCATATATTCAGTTCCTTTAAAAAATTATTTAAATATCCTCTTTATACAGGATCAGGAATTCAAACTGATAATTTTTTAACAATGCCCTGTAAAAAGAAGTACATTTTAAGCGAGCAATATTCTTTAAATATTTGTTATTCTAGCCAACCAGTTAAGCCATCCAAAGCCGAATAATTAGTTAAATCCATAGATAACGGTGTTATAGATACAAAGCCTTGATTAATAGCATTAAAATCTGTACCTGGGCCTGAATCTCTTTCAGTTCCAGCTGGCCCAATCCAATAAACTGGTGAACCATGTTGATCTTCACTTTTAATAGCTTGTGCTGCACGATGCCGACTGCCTAAACGAGTAATTTTCATACCGGCCAATTCATCCCAAGGTCGATCTGGAACATTAACATTTAAAATAGTATTATCTGGTAAAGACAATAATTTAGTTTGCAAACGATCTAGTAAATATTCTATCACTCTAGCTGCTGTTGCATAGTGTTGTGGTTTTATATTGACTGATGATACGGCTAATGATGGCAAGCCTAAAAAACGTCCTTCCATTGCTGCTGCAACTGTGCCGGAATAAATAACATCATCACCCAAATTCGCCCCACAATTAATTCCAGAAACCACAATATCTGGCAACTCTTCTAATAAACCAGTCATAGCCAAATGCACGCAATCAGTAGGTGTACCATTTGTATGGAAAAAACCATTACTAGCTTCGGTAACTCGTAATGGATGCTCTAAAGTAAGCGAATTACTAGCTCCACTCCGATTACGATCTGGAGCAATAACAGTTACATCAGCAATTTTTTGTAATGTTTCTGCTAAACAAATAATACCTGGTGCCTGATAACCATCATCGTTACTAACTAAAATTTTCATTATTAACTTCAATTTGAAATATATTCTGATTATACTGTATTTAAATCAATTTCAACAGGATCTTGACAATGGTTCATCTTTTCAATGGTTCGGACAGTTTTGAAATAGAAAAAGTCAGGTATTGTAAGCATCTGATATTACAAATGCAAATCAAATTTTTAGCTAAGTTTAATTGAAAATGTAGATAATAGGACTTACGCATTGATAAAAGCTAAAAAGAATTAATTAAATATAAAGCATATCTTTATAATCCGTTAAATCATGTTCAAACAAATATATAGTCATAGGTAGGTAGTTACGATTTATTTAAAATTGGACAGGAAAAATCTTGTTCTGATACTAGTGGAATAATAGTTTTTATACTCAAATTAGAAGCTACTTTTCCCCGTACTGAAATAGCTATTTTATGTTGTAAAGTTGGTTCTAGTAACCAAAATTGCCATTTATCATTATCTAACTCGGAATTAAAAGAAATTTGCTCAGTAATATGAAAAGTGAATTTATTCAATGGTAAAGATAAACCCATTCCACAAGCTTTAATATAAGATTCCTTTAAAGTCCAATAATCAAAAAAAGAATTATTTGTTGATTTAGAATATAAATCAGTAACTTCTTGAGCAGAAAAAAATCTTTTAGCAATATCCTTCGTAGCATTATTACGTTTTATATTCTCGACATCAACTCCTATATCTTGTTCTAATACCACACCACATATAATTAATCCTTCAGTATGAGATAAATTAAACCGTAGCGGAAGAATATCTGTAATAACTTCAGGGCGACCATATTGATTAGTGCTAAACCGCCATAAACTTGGGTGGATATCTATATAACGTGATAATATACTACGAATCAATGCCCTAGTAATAAGATATTGATGCTGATGTTGCTTAAAATGAAATCGTTGGTGTTTATTTTGTTCTTCTGCTGTCAAAAGTTCATTATAAGCGACAAGTAATTCAGGTTCTTGTATTGTATCTGAAAAAGCTAACCATAAATGAACTTCATTTTTAGTAAGTTTTAACTTTGGTAATTGGTGAAAAGATATTTTACTCATATTTATCTCAATGGTAATATAGCAATTCTTAATTATGAATGCTTAATTCTTAACGAAATTCAATATAAATATCAAATTCTTAATTTGTATTGATATAATACATTCAAGTTGGAAACGCTATAAATTCTAAAATAATCTCCATAACATCAGATTGGCAAAACTATTATATCAAAATCACTTAAAAAAGAATTCAACTAATTGACTAAGGATACTATTTACTATGGAAGTTTGGGCTTTAATAATGTTTGCTGTGTTGATGTTAGCCATATTAATCGGCTATCCAGTAGCATTTACCTTGGGAGCTGTCGCTCTACTATTCGGTAGTATATTTCTAGATTTTAACTTTTTCTATCTATTACCGATGCGAATTTGGGGCATAATGACCAACTTTACTTTGTTGGCAGTGCCATTATTTGTGTTTATGGGAGTCGTGTTAGAAAAATCTGGACTGGCTGAAGATTTATTGGAAACGATGGGAGCATTATTTGGCTCATTACGTGGTGGTTTGGCAATTTCCATAATAATTGTAGGAACGTTATTAGCGGCTACTACTGGCGTAGTTGGTGCAACAGTAGTTACAATGGGTATCATAGCTTTACCTTCTCTATTAAAAAATGGTTATTCCCCTAGTCTTGCCGCAGGAGTAATCGCTACTTCTGGCACTTTAGGCCAAATTATCCCCCCTAGCATCATCTTAATTTTATTAGCAGATATGATCGGAGTACCAGTAGGACGGTTATTTCTTGGGGCAGTTATGCCAGGAATATTATTAGTTGGGTTATATTTAATCTACGTGGTTGTGAAAGCATGGCAAGACCCAGCTTCAGCTCCAGCCTTGACTACTGATACTCAGATAAATTTTTGGCGAGTTATAAAAACCGTATTACCAGTATTAATATTAATTTTGGCGGTTTTAGGTACGATATTTCTTGGCATAGCAACCCCAACTGAATCAGCAGCTTTTGGAGCAGCTGGAGCTTTAATTTTAGCCAATAAACGTTTGAGTTTAAAAAGCTTGCAGGAATCCATGCAGCATACCACTCGTTTGACCAGTATGGTATTTTTAATTTTAATTGGAGCAACTGCGTTTGGTTTGGTATTTCGAGGTATGCATGGGGATAGATTAGTACATGAAATTCTTACTCAGTTACCAGGTGGTGCTTGGGGATTTATGTTAATTAGTTTATTGATAATTTTTATTTTAGGTTTCTTTCTGGATTTTTTAGAGATTTGTTTTATTGTAGTTCCTATACTAGCTCCAATAGCTAGTTTTTTTCAAATAGATTTGCTTTGGTTTGCGGTTTTAATCGCAGTAAATTTACAGACTTCTTTTTTGACTCCACCATTCGGATTTTCTTTATTTTACCTGAAAGCAGTTGCTCCACCAGATATGCAAATGGTCACTATCTATAAAGGTATAATACCATTTGTAATTTTGCAGATAATTGGATTAATATTATTGATTTTATTTCCACAAATAACATTATGGTTACCAAACTTAATTGATGGCTGGTTTAACCTTTAACAATATAGTAATATTCGGTAGTCCTAAATAAAGTAGTGGTGTATAATATAAGGTCAAATATCTCAGAAAATATCATATGGAAGCATTCACAATGGCAAGTACGCTGGTAAAGATTGTAACAAGCAATTTTTATTAGAACCAACCAATTGTATTTCAAAAGAATTAATTGACAATATTACAAAAATTCTATTATCTGGTATTGCAATAATTGTTGATATTTCCGAATATTGGGGATTGGGTTTACGCAGATTTTTACGATGGCTATGCAATTATCCACAATGTTCTTTCAAGAAAAACTTTAATAAAGCGGAAAACATCTGGAAAAAATATCGAATATCAATTGATTGCAGCAAATATTGATGTACTATTTTTTTGTGGTTTTTTAGCGAAGGTATTAACAAGTAGATCTATTACTTCTGCTTCAAAACCAACAAAGTAATATCATCCTGAATCTTCTGAGTCCCAATATAGTTTTTAACATCATTAATGACAGCTTGTTGGATTTGTTTGGCATTACCAGACCAATTGCTACTAATAACATCACATAACCGGGATAAATCATATTGTTTTTCTTCAATATTTTGAGCTTCAGTAATTCCATCTGTATAAAGCACAATACCATCTCCCGGCTGCAATGTAATTTTTTGCTGGGCTGCAAATTCAGATATATCATCGACTATTCCAACCCTAAATCAAACGTATCGATCCGTTCAACTTTACAATCTTTACGCACTAACAATATTTCTTCATGCTGACCAGTAATGGTGAAAGTTCCATTTTGATAATCCAACAATGACAAAGCTAAATTTTTATCGGTATCCATCCGTTCGTAACATTAAGCTACTTAAAACGAAACATAAATAATTACCCACCTATCGGTAAAGTAACAATAAAAGTTGCCCCTTCATTACTCTCCACCTCAATTTCCCCCTGATGTTTAGTAATAATTTTTTTGACAATATCCAAGCCAATACCACTACCTTCACCACGCTCTTTAGTGGTAAAAAATGGTTCAAAAATCCGCTCTTGAATTGCAATCGGAATCCCACTACCAGTATCGGTAAAACTAATAACGATCTGTTCTGCAGACTGAAACACTTTAATAGTTAAAGTTCCCTTATTTTGCATTGCTTGCAAGGAATTGTGAATTATATTAGTCCATACTTGCTGAATCTCATCGACATAGCATTTAACTATTGGTATCGGCTGATAATGTTTGATTATCTCAATACCTTGTTTAATTTGGTTATTATATAAAGTCAAGACGGTATCAATACTATCAATGATATCTAATTCAGATTTTTCCCCAGAAATATCTTGATGGGCAAATTTACGTAGAGCAAAAATAACTTTTGAGGCTTTATTTATAGCCAAGTTAATATTGGCACTATTATTATGGATAGATACAAAATTACGAGCTATTTTAACGATATTGGTTGCTTGCTCATCTTTTAACAATGGTAATAAATCGCTATAATTTTCTGTAATCCTCATATAAACTAAAATGTCGGCTAAATTGGAAGAGTTTTCAATATTTGCCTCGCTCAATGATTGGCGTAATTGTCGTTTAGCAATCCGTTTCTCCTTAGAAGTTAAACTAGTTGCAACAGCCATTTTAGCTTTTTCTAACAGGCTCATAAATAACTGTAAACGATTTGCTACTAACATAAATTGGGATAACTGGGGTAGATTAGTTGTCACATCGTTAAAAGAGTCTAATACGTTATCAATGGAAGCTCGAATTGCTCCTAATGGTGTGTTTATTTCATGGGCAATGCCAGCGATAAGTTGACCTAGAGCAGCTAATTTCTCCGAATGAATTAATTGCGATTGAGTGGCACGTAAGTCTTTAAGCGTTGTTTGTAATTCAGCAGTCCGTTCAGTAACCTTCTGTTCTAAATTTTGATATAACTGAGCATTTTCAATTGAAATAACTATTTGCGAAGATAATAAACTAATAATTTCTACTCGTTCTGAAGTAAATACATCGTTAAGTTGATTATTTTCTAAATATAACACTCCTTTTAAAATACCTTGATTGGATAGTGGCATACATAGTATTGATTTAGGAGAATATTTATTTAGATACGAATCATTGGTAAATTTATTTTCATCATTATTTAAAACTACATTTTTTCCGGTGCGAATCACATAGTTAATAATATTGCTTGAAATTTTTCTATAGCTATTGAGGGAAATTGATTGCAATACTTTCACAACCGGGTTGTCAACCTGTACTTCAGCTTCAATAAACCACTTATCTTGCTGTGGTAGCAGTAAAAAACCTCTATTGGCTCCAGCATTTTCAATGACAATTTGCATCATCTTTTTCAATAACTTGACCAACATAATTTCTTCCGACATAGCATGAGAAGCTTTAACCACACTATTTAAATCTAACCAATGGGAAGCAGTAGTCTTGGTAGAAGTTAGCATTGCAACATTAGGATTATTTGGCATTAAAGCCTTATTGACTGATAATTGGGGATATTTTTCTTCTAAATCGATAACTTTAGCTGTTGCTCTCCATTTTTGATAAGCATAGTGAGCTTCACGTAAATGAGTATTAGCATACTGATTATATCCCTTGGCAAACCAAAATTGAGCAATCAATTCATTAGCCAATGCTTCATCTTGAATAAACTTATTTTTTTTAGCATTTATTACCGCTTGAGCGTATAAATCAAGAGCTTCTGAATCCCTTCCATGAATTCGAGCAATTTCTGCTTCAACCAATAGATATTTATGTAAAAAATTGGCTTCACAATTATTAGTCCAAATTCGCATTTGTTGTTGATTTTCTGTTAACTTATGCCAATATTGAGCTTGTTTACGTTTGGTATCTTGTAAATACAGAGCCGTCATACTCAGTGAATAATAAAAATTATTATCTACTACAGTAACAACTCCAAGAATAGAATTAATTAGTTTTTTCGCTTTAACAGCATACTGGAGAGCTTCTTCAGGTTTTCCGTATAGATATAAAACCTGAGATTTTAATATAAAACAATAACATAATATACTTTTATGATTTTTATGTTGTTCTAAATATTGCTCTTCACTCATATCTTCATTATAAAAATCATCTTTAGTTTCGGTAAAAGCAGTTAAGTTGAACAGAAATATTTGAATTCCTAATAATAAGTCAATGGAAAATTGGTTCTTAGCTTTACGATTAAAAGATAAATCTTTGGATATTTTGGCTAATATATGTTTAAGACTGCGACCTTGATAGAAGATATTAAAAACCTGTAACGTGGTAAGATAACCCATATATTGCAAATCGCCAGATTCCAATCCAGCTTGCTGTGCTTCTTCATTGATAACTTTGGTATAGCTGATGTGTTTAACCCAAGGTAGTAAAAATCCACCTGTCATAGTGTGGGATTGACACTTGTTATCATTGAATTTATTACTTATATTAATTGCAACATTAGCAAATTCATAAGCCAGCTGATATTTATGATAAATAGAACCCAATATTATTCCATAAGCACATAAAATAGAAGGAGTTTCTAATACGTATCCATGTTTTAAACAAAGATTAACATTTTTCATAGTAATTAAACACCAAAGTTCTTTATTATAAAAATATGCTGGTATGGCCATGTATCTTAGAAGTTTGACCGTAATTAAAATTTCTCGATCGGTAACAATTTTCTGATGTATAAGTGAATTTATAGTACGCTCACCAAGATTTTTGTTCGCTGCTGCTACTTCTTGTTCAAAAGCGGTGGTTAAATTTATTGGCGGTAAGTTGATGTTTAAACATAATAAAGCTGCTTGACCGGTTTGAATTGCCTTGGCATATTTGCCTTGCATAGTATATTGAACCACTAGAATTTTGTAGGCTTCAACTTTTTCTATTGGGGCTTTTGCATATTGCAATATTATTTTAGTTGAATTTTCCGATTGTTCAAAATTGCCAGTTAAATATTCAACTTCGGCTTTTTCTAAATATAATGTAAAAGCCAATTCATAATGTTCTTGCCAATAATCACCAACTAAATTAGCCTCTCCAATAGTTAAATACTGATCAGCTGCTATATAAGCAGTGGCTTTTTTAGCTTTCTGTCCGGCGATTAAATTTAATCTAGCAACTTGATTGTTTAACTCAGGTTCTTCTACCAATCCAAAATTAAAATGTTCTACAATATCAAATATTTGATTATCTAAAGTTGTATGAGTGCTATTTTCTAACAATATCAGACCAATTTGTAGATGCACATTCTTTTTATTGTCAATTAAGGTATAAGCAGCTTGTTGAACTCTATCATGTAAAAATTGAAAATTATTAATTGTGAAGGGCGAATTATCATTTAGTTCTGGTTCAGAAGTTGGTAAAACAAAGCCTTCGGTCAAAACAGGTAGTATATCTTTAAAGATGAGTATTGCAGTAGAATTATAGATTTTTGCATAGACAGCGGATAAACTTTTTAAGTTAAAATGATTACCCATGCAAGCAGCTAAACCCAAAATTTGTTGAGCTTTAATAGGCAATTTCTTTAACTTGGTAATCATTAACTCGACCACATTATCGGTAATATCCATTGCTTCAATCTGATTGATATCCCATTGCCAACTTGCAATTTGCTGTGAATTTGGTGGAATAAAAGTTAGCAAATTTTCTTCATATAGGGTGTGGAGAAATTGATTAACAAAAAAAGGATTGCCTCTAGTTTTCTGTATGACTAAATCTGCCAAGACAAATGTAGTTTTTGGTTCTTGATGCAAAGTATCGGCTATTAGTTGATTTATATGGGTAAGTTGCAGTGGAGCTAAATTAATTTGATTGACAATAGTATTTTCATTATAAAGATTTTCTAGCATTGCCATTAATGGATGCTCTGAATTTACTTCATTATCTCGAAATGCTCCGATCAAAAATATTGCTCGAGTTTTTTGCGAAATCATTATCATTTCTAATAATTTTAAACTAGCTAAATCAGCCCATTGCAAATCATCTAAAAACAAAACTAGCGGATGAGTCGGCTCACAGAAGACTTGAATAAAATTTTGGAAAACTAAGTTAAATCGATTTTGAGATTCTGTTGATTCCATTGAAGAAACAATCGGTTGTGGCCCAATAATCAATTCTATCGCTGGAATAACGTCAATGATTATTTGGCCATTTGTTCCAAGAGCAGTCAGTAACTTATGTCGCCATAGTTGGATTTGCTCTTCATTTTCCGTGAGTAATTGCTGAACCAGTTCTTCAAAGGCATTGACGATAGCACTGTAAGGGGTGTTTTTTTGAAATTGGCTGAATTTACCTGAGATAAAAGTGGTGAGAGATTTATATATTTCCTTGACTAATACCGATTTTCCAGTTCCAGAACGACCAGCAACTAACATCATTTCACTAACTCTGATAGTAGAAGGCAGCAAAGCATGATTCACCATTCTCTCAAAAGCATCTAGTAAAGTTTTTATTTCCTGTTCTCGGCCATAAAGTTTTTGGGAAATTTGAAACCGCACGGAAAAATCTTGTTGAGCTAGAGTAAAAGGCATAATCTTACCTGTTGTAACAAGCTGCTCCTGACATTTCTGTAAATCCGCTTTGATGCCCCAAGCACTTTGATAACGATCTTCTGCCATTTTTTCTAACAGTTTCATAATTATATTAGAAATAGCTACAGGTATATCTTGCAATTCACTAGGTGCTATCGGTTGTTTAGCAATATGACAGTGAACTAGTTCGATTGCATCCGATGAATCGAAAGGTAATTGATGAGTAAATAATTCGTATAAAGTTACTCCTAACGAGTAAAAATCTGTTCGATAATCTAAAGTTCGATTCATGCGACCGGTTTGTTCTGGAGACATATACGCTAACGTGCCTTCCAATCCGTCCGGATTTTTTAAGCTCATTATTTGCTGGGATAATTGTGTAGAAATTCCAAAATCAATGAACTTGAGTATGCCAATATCTGGATTAAAGACTAGATTGGAAGAATTTATATCTTTATGGATAATATTTTGTTTATGGATTTGTTCTAAAATTTCAGTTGCTTGAATAGCAATATTTAGTACTTTAGCAATATCAAACTCGCATTTAGTTAAACATTGCTTTAAAGATATACCTCCAAAATCTTCCAAACACATAACTAGAGTATTATTATTATTTTCAATATTATAAACATCAACTACTCCATCAATTTCAGCTAAATATTTAATAATATCATATTCTTGCCGATAAAAAATCAATTCATCAGCGGTTGGATAATCTTCCTTTAAAAATTTAAGGATAACAGATTTATTATTATCAATTTTAGTTGCACGATAAATTAATGAATTTACACTTTCGTAAATCTGTTTAGTAATTTTATAATTTTGTATATTAAGCATATTAAATGGATTGGGAAATTGATATTAGGACAAAGGGGGGAAATCCATTGTGGGTTATTACCCTAACCTTTATATTAAGGGCTGTGACGCTGGTGCATGGGAACTAGAAAACGATTTTTGGGGATTTATCCAAACGGGAAATGCTATAATTATTAATACAAATTGCATAGGAAAATATCAAGTAAACCGCCACCGCAATGCTATATAACTTCCGATAAAAAACAGTAAACTAAAGATAACTAAATACAACAAAGGTCGCCATAAATGCTCTGTATTATTGCGAGTGGCAAAAAATGAACTTACTAATGAAGAATTTTTAGCTTGTACAAGATTCAATTCACTATTACCTTGAGGATTAACTTGTAATTTCAAAATACCGCCTTTGGCATAGGTATCAGTGGTTAAAACAGCTTCAAACGCCCATCTCTGTATCGTAACTGCACTTACCATACTGGCAATATACGACCAATTATTAGTTTTTAAGTCAACTGGTGGTCGTAATAAACCGCCAAATAATAATTGGGGTATCATCAATAATGGTATCAATGTCAATGTGACTCGGTAACTAGTTACTAAAGAGGAAATAAATAATCCCATGGAAGCTGCTACAAAAGCTGTCAACCATAAAATAAACCAGATTATAACTATATTTAACGACGTTAATTCCAACAATAATGGGACTACCATTACAGCCAATAATCCAGTTTGGATGCCTAAAATAATTATTAAAACCAAATTCTTAGCGGTTATATAAGGCAAAATAAATAAGTAAGAACGGCTTTCTCGTTTTAAAATATGTTGCTCTGTCACAATTTCTTTACACGAACTCATAATTCCAAACCAAATACTCGCAGCAACCAATAAAAAATATACACTACCACGCCGCATACTTGATAGATCACTGATTAGTTCTATTTTTCCTTTAATTAGTAAATTTGGCATTGATACATTCTTTTTAGTAAAAAAAGGTTCAATAGTTTCATTAATATATTCATATCTTTGTTGGATATTTGTGTTATGAGCTAAAGCTTTTGCATATCTATGTAATTTATCAATATTAACCGTCTTCCGTGCCTGTTCCAATGGCTGTTTCATTTGACCAAAATAATATAATATTCGGGCTGCTTCATCGAAATTTTGTTTATCATGGTCAAAATTGTAAAAGGCTACGATGATCAGGATAGCGATGAGAGGAACTTGTAAAAATAGCAAAGATAAATTGAGTTTATCAGCAATGATAACCTGTAAATTGCGTTGAATTAATACCACTAACTGAGATATTTGTTTTATATATAATTTATGGCTCATATCTAAAAATGTAAATATCCTGAGATTGAGCAGTTTGAAATAGAGTTCTTTTATGTGCTATATTACCATTTGGAAAATAATCTATTAGTTCAAATCCTTGCATCATTTGTTTAATAAAATCAATGCTATGGTGGGAAGCATAATAATTAGAACCATCATTAGAACCACTTTCCGCAAAACCAGTGTTTAAAAATTGGTGGATTTTATCCGGTTCTTGCCAAAATCCATTGCGTACATAGATTTCTCCATGCAATGTTATTAGAACATAACCGCCAACCTTAAGAACTCTTTTAAATTCTTGAATCCACTCTTGCTGCACCTCAAGCGATAAATGAGTGAATACCGAAATGAGATAAATTAAGTCAAATTTGTTGTCTGCATAAGATAAAGGAGGAGTCAAATTATTTTTTACACAATGAGCTTGGTTAGAGAGATTTTGTTGTACCCAATCGAGTAATTTAGGATTAAAATCACAACCATTTAATTCTATATGTGGAGCCAACAAATGCCAACCAACCAGCAACCTTCCCGAACCGCAACCAAAATCTAACAAAGATTGAATTTGTTGCACATCCACCCCAGCATGTTGTAAATAATTATGTAAATTCATTACTCCTGGAATTATAGAATTCTTATATTCATCAACGTCATAATGGCCTTGAGTTAAATAAATTAGTTCTGGTTTTGGTTGAGGTATAAAAGCAAGGTTATTGTTTAAATTGTTAAAATAATTTTGTTGGTTAATAACATTCGCAACATCAAATATAAAAAATAGTTCTTTAGATTGATCATCGAATACAATTTCAAAAGTTAGGTTATCATTGTCTATTTCAAGCTCAAAACTAAAACCACAAGTTTTTACTGCAGGAATGCTTGGAATATAAGCCGCAATATCTTCTCGGGGTAAATTAACCGCAAAGTTTCCTAGCAATTTATCATTGGCATAGATATTTAAACTGCCTATTTTTTGCTTACCAAAGTTAAATACCCAACCAGAAAATAGGTTTACTGTTCCGATTTTTAATAAATGATATTTTGGTGTTTCCAATAAATAAACAATTGGATCATAGTGCATAAATTTTTATCTCAAGTATTATTATAGCAATTCTTAATTATGAATGCTTAATGAACTTCAATATAAATATTAAGTTCTTAAATTGGGAAATGCTATAATTTATCTGAATTATTGATGTGACACATTGATTCTTAAATATTCCCTAACCATTCTTTACTAAAGGAGGTGGTTAACTTTTATTTAGAACCATTTTGCGTAATTTGAATTACTATATTATAACTTTTTTTCTGTTTTGTGTAACTTCAACTACTAAAATATAACAATTGTTAATTATGAATTCTTAATTTTTAACGAACTTAAATATAAATATCAGTAATTTAATTCGTGTAAATATATTATATTAAATTGGGGTATGCTATAAATGAGATAATTTTTAATGCCGATGTTTTTAAAATTGTTTTATAGCATTTCCCAGTTTAATATGATACGTTGATACCAATCAACTATGTGATATTTATACTGAATTAAATTAAGAATTAAGCATTCATAATTAAACATTGTTATACAATAGCTTACACCTATATATTAATATTAACTCATTAAAAAGTAACAACAGATATATGAGAACTGACCTATATGATATTTTAGAAGTTTCTCCAGATGCTAGTCAAACTGAAATTAAAGCAGCAATGACTAAATTAGGTAATAAATATGCAGCTAAAGCTCAATCAAATACTTCAGTCCGTTTACGTTTCAATCAAATCACAGAAGCCTATCAAGTTATATCTAACCCATATCGACGAGCTAGCTATAATAATTTTTTAGCACAACACGAAGAAATTAAAAATAATACTTATAACTTCGACTTAGAATTACCAGATATAAAAACATATACCAAACAACAATTTATTGAAAAATGGTCTTTTACCAAAAGAATATGGCGACTTAGTACATTGCTATTTTTTATAGTTTGGCATTTTATTAAAAAATGGTTAATTAAACTATGGCAATTTATCAAAAAAAATAGCATTATTCAATGGCATATAAGTAAACATAAAACTTGGCAAATATGTAGGGCTGCAAAACTCCAATCTTTTATTACAATACGGGCTTTTCAAAAAATACAGGCTGGTGAACAACTAACTTCAACAGGTTGGCGAAATATTGGAAATAAAGATACTTCAATGTATATCCGCCGATCTCTTATAACAGGTGAAAAAATTGTTTATCAGGCTTATCCGCATTGGTTATTTTATGTTGATTTCATAGGTTTGATTTTTTTTCTTACTTGTAGTTATTTGCTATTAAATGAACCAATGTTTACCCAACAAAATATTCCAAAACTTGTATTATGGATTCCATGGTTAGAAATTGAATACTTAGAAATATCCGTCTGGAGTTTAGGTTTAGGTACTTTGGTATTTATAGGAGTTATGGTTATTTGGGAGGCATTCGTTGATAATAAAACTACTGAATTGATAATAACTTCTAAAAGAGTATTTCACAAGAATGGTTTGTTGAGCCTAACTGCTGTTGAATTGAAGTTAAATAAATTTGAAAGTATTACGGTTAAACAAAGTTTTGCTGGTATAATTTTTAATTATGGAACAATAACAATTACCGGTATGAGTAGAGTACAGACGACTATTCATCATATTGTAGCTCCGTTAAAATTTAAGAAACAATTATGGCAAGTTTTAGAACAATAAAAGCTTCATAATTACCAGAATGCTGCTAATTTTAACCAAACATTGCCAGTATATGAAAATTAAAGTAATGCTTAATGAATTTAATTTGATTTAAAAATATTGAACAATATAAGTAACATTAGTTATTAATACCCCAAATTTTGCATCAATTTTTGAATTTATGCTAAAAATCAATTAAAATAGTAATATTCCCCACCAATTCATTATTAAGGATTCATCTCATGATTGATACAGATGGTTATAGAATGAATGTGGGTATCATTATAGCGAATCAAAATGGACAATTACTATGGGCAAAAAGAATCAGACAAAATGCTTGGCAATTTCCACAAGGCGGTGTCAAAGCCCATGAAACTCCAAAACGAGCTTTATTTCGAG
>DAOUSR010000246.1 GCA_030627125.1 Thioploca sp. | reverse complement strand
TTTCAAAAACTTAGCAGATTTAACACTACTTTATTTAGGACTACCCAAATTATTTATATTGAATTTCGTTAAGAATTAAGCATTCATAATTAAGAATTGCTACACTTAGCCTAAATTATTTATTACGACCAGCCCGCTTACGCTCAAATTCCTTCAAAAATCTCTTTCGTAACCTAATAGCTTTAGGAGTTATCTCTACTAATTCATCATCATCAATAAATTCAATAGCTTGTTCCAATGATAATTTAATCGGCGTGACAAGTAAAATATTTTCATCAGTACCAGCAGCTCGGATATTAGTCAATTGTTTGGCTTTGAGAGGATTAACCACTAAATCATTAGCACGAGAATGAATTCCAATAATCATACCTTCATAAACTTCAGCACCATGCCCTATGAATAAACGTCCGCGTTCCTGCAAATTGAATAAAGAATAACCTAAACTTTTCCCTTCACCATTAGAAACCAACACTCCATTAATACGCTGTCCAATACCACCCGATTTAACCGGAGCATAATGGTCAAATACATGATAGATCAAGCCAGTGCCAGAAGTAGAAGTCATAAAATCAGTGCGAAGACCAATCAAGCCTCGAGCAGGAACGATAAAATCCAGCCGTACTCGGTTTTTGTCATCTGGCAACATATTGGTTAATTCTGCTTTCCGTTCTCCCAGTAATTCCATCACCGTACCTTGATGAATTTGCTCAACATCTATAGTGAGGCTTTCATAAGGTTCGCACAGTTCGCCATCAATTTCTTTGGTAATAACTTTAGGGCGGGAAACCGCAATTTCATAACCCTCTCGTCGCATATTTTCAATCAAAATACCTAAATGCAATTCACCACGCCCAGATACTAAAAATTTATCAGGGTCATCGGTAGCTACAACTCTCAATGCTACGTTATGTAATAATTCCCGATTTAATCGTTCCATAATTTGACGTGATGTAACGTATTTACCGTCTCTGCCAGCAAATGGCGAATTATTAACCTGAAAAGTCATGCTAACAGTTGGTTCATCAACGGTGAGAGCTGGTAGCGGAATCACATGTTCTGGGTCGCAAATAGTATCGGAAATATTGAGTTTATCTATACCAGTAAAGGCAATAATATCGCCAGCCGAAGCTTCTGGCATTTCAAGCCGTTCTATACCATGAAAACCTAAAATTTGTAAGATACGTCCTTGCCGTTGCTTGTTTTCTGCATCAATTATTACGACAGGAGTATTGGTTTTGATACGGCCACTGCTAATTTTACCAATCCCAATTACACCAACGTAACTAGAATAATCTAATGCACTAACTTGTAATTGGAATGGTTCTTCTGGATCGACATCTGGAATTGGCACATATTGAACTATAGCTTCAAATAACGGTTCCATATCACCAGAACGCACAGTATTATCAAGACTGGCATAGCCATTAAGGGCGGAAGCATAAATAACTGGAAAATCTAGTTGAACATCATCAGCCCCTAAAAGGTCAAATAATTCAAAGGTTTGGTTTAATGCCCAATCTGGGCGAGAACCATCTCGGTCAATTTTATTGATTACCACGATAGGGCATAAACCACGTTCCAGAGCTTTTTGGGTTACAAAACGAGTTTGTGGCATCGGTCCTTCTACTGCGTCTACCAATAGTAATACTGAGTCAACCATTGATAATACTCGTTCAACTTCACCACCAAAATCAGCATGACCAGGAGTGTCAACTATATTAATTCGATAATCTTGCCAACGCAGTGAAGTATTTTTGGATAAAATAGTAATTCCACGTTCTTTTTCTAGCTCGTTGGAATCCATAATTCGTTCCACAATGGCATTTCGAGTTCCTAAAGTACCTGATTGTTGTAAAAGTTTGTCAACAAGTGTAGTTTTACCATGATCGACATGGGCAATAATAGCGATATTACGCAGTTTGGTAATCATAATTCCGAATAGGTTAAGGGAAGGTATATTTGTTTGAAGCAGTCTTAGAAAAGAGGCTTTGATAAAACCCCATTATGGAGATTTATTGTAGTGGTAATATGGGGACGAATTGAATTTTTACGAACAAACTTTAGGTATATTTATTCGACTATTAAAATAAATTCTTTATAATGCTTCATTACCTAATATGGTCATTTCTCCGGTTATATTTCCGGTCAATTGATAACTTAATTTATCGGCAGTAAATATTACTTCAAACGGAATAAATTCACCGCTAGATAAAATTAATAGTTGTGGCATATTTTGGCAAGTTTTATTTAAAAATACCGGCTCACCATCTAAACGAATTTCTGCTTTGATTCCAATTGGTAAAATTCGTGGTTTAAACACACCTTCAATAATAACTTTACATGTTGTACACATATTCATTTCAATTTGTAATTCACAAAACTGATAGTTGTCTGTAGCAAAACTTACTCCCATTTCTTTAGATTGCATAATCGATTCTTCACTCGCTAATGTTAATAAATAAGCTAATCGTTGGCTTTCTTGTTCTAATTTTTGGGACAGATTACCATCACCAATAGATAATGTGACAAAACTTAAAATTATACTAATGATAACTATAACCACCATTATTTCTATCAGAGTGAAGCCATTATTATTAGAAGCTATTTTATAATTATTCATACTTGACATGTTGGTGAACATTGTAGATATTTTATCAAAACTAGCCATTATTAATAAATTAAATATCTAGCTGAGTATAAGGATCACCCCATTCAGTAGTATAAGTAATTTCAAAATCAATGGTTGCTCCTGCTAGTTTATAGTTTTTAGATAAATAAGGAATTTCCGCTTTTGAGGTGTACATCGGTGGCAAACCTGAAATAGTAGCAGCAACATCTTGAATATCATCAATTAATTCATCTAAACTCATATCTCCCATAATTAATGCTTTTTCTACATCACCTAATAATTGATTGCCAACAGCAGCCGGATGTTTGTCGTTACT
>DAOUSR010000077.1 GCA_030627125.1 Thioploca sp. | reverse complement strand
CGAAACCGTAAAAGAGCTTAGGGAAAATAGAGCTAAAACCAAAACTGGTTTGAAAATATTTGCTAATATCATAGATAACATTTATCAAACTGGTAAAAAAGCTACAAAATCTTTCTTAGAAAATATGCCGATTGTATTTGATAACTTTTTGCCAAAATGGAATTATAAAGCTGTACCTGAATTTTAAAATCGGTAAGTTATTTTATCGGTATTCCTATTTCATATCATTTTTTATGTATAACGATGAGACGGGACGTTGGGAATGAGAGTTAAGTTCAGACCTAACAGGTTTTTGAAGCCTGTCAGGTCTCAACATTTCCAATAATATTCTCGCATCCTGTGGCCGTTGTTCATCCCGAAAAATATCAAACCAGCCCCGACCAAGCTCAACAGCCATTCCAACTCCGGGAATTTCTTTCAATCCCACAAGCAAAGCATGAGCCACACATCGTAAAAATATCTTGCCTTTAGCTAATACCATAAAATTCAATTAAATGGATGGTGATAATATTTAAGATCACTTTATCCTGTACAAAATACTAGCCCGTACACAACGTAAAATATCATAATTATAAATACCATCAAAATAATCAAAAACAGGTTTCAACGCATCCATAGATTCTTGCGATAAAAATTGGTCTTCAATCTCATTAATTTCTGGTTCCTTTAAATTAGTTATAACCTGTTGGAGTTCTAATTGTCCGGCTTCAATGCCTAAAACCAGATGACCATAAATGGTAGTGGATTTTAGATTACGTTCTATTATTATATCTTCTATACTTGAACCTTGGTTAAATAAACCTATCGTCACTTCGGCTGATTCAGAGACTACGGCCACTCTATCTATAGTTGAATTAATAGGTTTTTCAATTACTTGATTACCGTATTTGGTTGTATGTTCATTCAATAAATCAATAAAAATTTGCCCGTAATGTTCTAATTTTTTTGCTCCAACTCCAGATAAATTAGCAAATTCAGCTAAGGTTTGGGGCTGTTGCAATACAATATCTTCTAACGTGCTATCATGGAAAATTACATAAGGTGGAACATTTTGTGAGTTTGCCAAGCCTAAGCGTTTATTAGCCAAAGTATCCCACAGAATTTTATCATTACCACTGAACGACCGCCATTGTGAAGTACGGCCATAAACTTTACTGCGTTTGCTAATATCCTTCCGCAAAAAAATCGGGGTTTCACCTCGCAATATAGGTCGAGAACTTTCAGTTAACCGCAAACCACCATAACCTTCAACATCAACTGCTATAAAACCTCTAGCAACCAATTGCCGAAACACAGAATGCCATTGATTACTACTAAGTTCCTTGCCAATCCCAAAAGTACTAACCTTATTGTGCCGGAATTTCTTTATCCGATCATTGGTTTTGCCTAACAATACATCAATCAAATACTGAACTCCAAACCTTTGCTCAGTACGATAAATACAAGATAAAGCTTTCTGAGATGCTTCAGTGCCATCCCAAGTTGCAACTGGTTCGATACAAGTATCACAATTACCACAAATATTTACTAAATTTTCGCCAAAATAATTCAATAAAACCTGCCGTCGACAAGTAGTAATTTCGCAATAGCCCAATATCGCTTTTAACTTATGCTGTTCTATGCGTTTGTGCTGCTCATCCGCTTCCGAACTATCAACCATATGTTTTAACATAACTACATCTTGCAGACCATAAGCCATCCATGCGTTAGCTGGCAATCCATCTCGTCCGGCTCGTCCGGTTTCCTGATAATAGGCTTCCAAACTTTTTGGCAAGTCTATATGAGCTACAAAACGCACATTAGGTTTATCTATTCCCATTCCAAACGCAACAGTTGCTACAATGATTACGCCTTCCTCTCGCAAAAACCGCATTTGATGTTGTTCCCGCAATTTGTTATCCATCCCAGCATGATATGGTAAGGCTTGCCAACCTTGTTGAGTCAACCATTTAGCAGTTTCATCGACTCTTTTACGGGACAAACAATAGACAATTCCAGCATCATTATGGTGTTTTTCGGCTTGAAGAAATTCTAATAATTGAGTTTTGGCATTTTGTTTTTGCACTATACGATAGCAGATATTAGGTCGGTCAAAACTAGCAGTGAAGATTTTAGCGTTGTCTAAACCTAAGTGGGTAATAATATCCCGTTTGGTAGGCTCATCAGCAGTAGCAGTAACTGCGATACGAGGAATAGTTGGGAATCGTTGATGTAAAACGGTTAATTGAGTATATTCCGGCCGAAAATCATGGCCCCATTGCGACACACAATGAACTTCATCTATGGCAAATAAGGCTATTTCAGTCTGGTCTAAAAAATCTAAAAAGCGTGGAGTAAGTAATTTTTCTGGAGAGACGTACAATAAATCCAGTTCCTTTTGCCGTAATTGGTTGGATATTATACGAACTTGGTCATAATTTAAGGTGGAATTTAGATAGGCAGCTTTGATACCATACTGTTGGAGAGCAATTACTTGGTCGTGCATTAAAGCAATCAGAGGCGAAACCACTACAGCCACCCCAGAACGAAGCATGGCTGGGATTTGATAACATAATGATTTGCCACCGCCAGTAGGCATTAATACCAACGCATCACCACCAGCCAAAATATGCTGGATTATTTGCTCTTGTTCACCACGAAACTTTTGATAACCAAAGATTTGGTGTAATATTTCAGCTGGAGACATGTAGAAATTTAAATCCGGTAATCACACAAAATAACTTTCAGGGAATTTTTCGGTAATCATCATCACTGGTTTTTGCCGAGAAAGAACTCGATAAGTACGATATAATATTTTTTCTTCTTTAGCGATATCAAAATATTGGGCTAAATCATTGGCTGTTTCACGTGCTGTGATAATAATTTCTTTAAACGTTTCTTCTTTGTGTTCTATCCAAAGTTTGCCTATTGGTACGTGAGATTTAATTAGCTTATCTCTAAATTTTTCTTCTAGCCGTTCTATAACAATTATTGATTCTGCATAGAGCCAATTACGTTGACTAATTTGTCCTTGCAATAGTATATTTCTTTTGATTACTTCACATCCAGCTTCGATTTCCAAAGGCAAAATAGCTGTAGTTATTGGAATAATTTCCTCAGATAATTTGACTACCATAAGTTGCTCGGTTAAATGAGCTTCTAAAATTTTGGTTAAAGTACCATCCGCTAATAATAAAATCCTTTGAAAAGAACTCAATTCAACTGGTTCAAGCTGATCATAAATCAATAAATTAGGTGAT
Organism: Thioploca sp.; assembly: GCA_030627125.1. Taxonomy (GTDB): domain Bacteria; phylum Pseudomonadota; class Gammaproteobacteria; order Beggiatoales; family Beggiatoaceae; genus DRQV01. Next base: position 11,489 of record DAOUSR010000077.1, on the reverse strand, counting down.
TCTAAAGTCAAGATTGCTTCCTCGTATCTAATCAAAAGTATAACCAAACAATTCAATATCAGTCTTAAAATGTTCAGCAACTATTTTTTGGGTTTTTGGATTGTAATATGAACGATAATCTCTATGTATAGTCTTATTTATAATGGGTAAAGAAGTTTCAAGATTGAGTAACTTACAAACATGATGAAAATCTTGGGTTAAGTTTTCATAACGACCGATAAAATCAACAATAATTTTGCCATCATCATCGGTAATGGTATCTGTTTGAAATTTGGTAGCTCCTTTAGCATAGGGATTATCAGTTTCAACTATCCATTCCAAATACTCGGCAAAACCAGACATGGATTTAACTAGTTCATATTTAACATGGCCAGTCTCTTTTAGAATAAAATAATACATGGATACTTGCCAATCCCATTGGTTTCGACATATTACAGTTTATGTGCCGATTATAACAAATTCTAGCTTATTTTATAATGGCCAAAATATTCAAATGGCAGTTGGAGAAGCGTGGGTTGTTAATCCAACTACTACAATAGATGCAGATAATATTTTACTAGCTATCGAAATACCAAAGATAAACCAGTATAACACATTACATAATAGGACTATTTCCTATTTAGCAAATTATTCTACACCGATTAATCTAGCAACTTAATTGAACAAAGTTTATCTAATCCATTACCAATTTCTCCAATGACTTTGTCGGCACCAGCTCCAGATAAATGGCGAAAACATGAAGCGGAAATTAATGCAGTTTTGCCTAATTTAGCGGTTATTCTTAATCGATTAGAACCATTAATATTACCCAAATAGGAGGGCAAAATTTATTTTGCATAGGATAAACTCTTAATTATTAATTAAATTCGATATAAATATTAAGCTTTTAATTTATTAATTTGTATTTATATAACACATTTCAGTTACCAAGAAAATTTATTTTAACAATGTATTACAAAGGAATTAAAGTATGTCAACTAAATTAACAATAGAAGTTGTAAGAAATGCGATTCAAACTCTTGAACAACAAGATAGTTTTCCATCTATTGACAAAATTCATGCTATAACCGGAGGTTCGAAAGACATTATTGCACGCTTGCGAAAAGAGGTTAAGGATACAACTGGGCGTTTCGCTAATATTCAACGCAATACTTTTGAAACCAAAGTCAATGTGCAAATCAATCTTGATGGTACTGGAACATCTAACTTTTCTACTGGCATATCGTTTCTTGAACACATGCTGGAACAAGTTGCAAAACATGGAATATTAGACCTAAAAATCAATGCTAAAGGTGACTTACATATTGACGGCCATCACACAGTAGAAGACATTGGGATAACCTTGGGCCAAGCTTTTCAGCAGGCTTTAAGCAATAAAAAAGGTATCAGCCGTTATGGTCATGCTTATGTACCATTGGATGAATCTCTATCACGAGTAGTATTAGATTTCTCTGGTAGACCCGGCTTAGAATTCCATGTCGATTTTCCTCAAGCCAAAATAGGCGAATTTGAAACTGAGTTATTCCACGAATTCTTTCAGGGTTTTGTCAATCATGCTTTGGTAACTTTGCATATTGATAATTTACGTGGGCAAAATTCCCATCACATTGCCGAGAGCATTTTTAAAGCTTTTGGACGGGCGATATGTATGGCAATCACTGTAGAACCTAGAATGTTAAATTCCATACCGTCTACTAAAGGCAGTTTGTAATGTCAATCACAGGTAAAGTTTACTCAGCTATAATTTTTGACGTAGACGATACTTTGATTGATACTTCTAAGTCTTATGATGTGGCCATAAAAAAAACTGTCAAAAATTACACTGGTATTGAAATAGTTGACCAACAAATTAATCTAGTGCGTTCTGCGGGAATTGCTTATGAAGTCAATAATGATTGGAATGTAACTTGGTTATTGATTCAGTTAGTAAAAAAATTTCCTAAAGAACAATGGCAAACTATTCTACCAGCTAAAAAAATTAGTGAAATTGATAGTCAAATAGCTGAATATATTAAAATAAAAGAGTTTTTTCAAGATATATATCTTGGCAAACCTCATTTTAATGGCCAAGGTTTAATTGATACGAGTGAAAAACCGATATATTCTGCGACATTTTTTCCAGAATTGCAAAATCGTGGAATAGAAATGGCAGTTGTAACCAGCCGTCCCACTGAGGAAGCTCTGTATACTTTGCAACATAATCATTTGCTGGATAATTTCATCAGGGAAGATTTGGTGATAAGTGTTGGGAGTAAAAATGCAGATGGTAAATTAATTGCCGAAAAGCCCAGCCCAGAACCAATTTTGGAATGTTTATACCGAATGCAATCAAAATCTGCGGTCTATATTGGCAATTCAACTAGCGATTATATTGCAGCCAGAGATGCTGGAATTGATTTTATTCAAGTTGGAACTAGCCAAATTAATATCAAGGATGATGTACACTATATAAAACTTGATAATGTCAATGATATTTTAATAAACTAGCTTCTTGGTGTATAGAAAAAAATATAGCGTATATATTGAAATAGTTGACAAAGCAATTACAATATTGTTTCTAAACTTTATACATAGGTATCTTAATATGTCAGATGAATATAAAAGTTATAAATGTGTTACTTGTAATTTTATTTATAATGAAGCTGATGGTTTGCCAGATGAAGGAATAGCTCCAAAAACTCGATGGGAAGATGTCCCTGAAGCTTGGATCTGTCCAGATTGTAGCGTTAATAAAGATGATTTTGTAATTATAGAAATTTAATTTAAAGGAGAAATAAGTGAATATTAAGAGTCTTAGTTTATTAGTTGTTGTAACTATAGCAGTGGTAATTGTTGCAGTATCACTGACTCAAACTACTGTTACACCGCTAAAAAAAGGGAAATTATTTCCTGAATTAGCAACAACTATTGAGCAAGTAACAACTGTTAATGTGCAAACCAATACTGAAACTATCACGATGATACGTGATGAAAATTGGAATTGGCAAATGCAGGAAAAACATAATTATCCAGTGGAAGCTGACAAAGTCAATAGTTTATTGTTGGCCATAACAGAATTGACTATTTTGGAATCTAAAACTAGCAATTCAGAATTTTATTCCAAAATTGGAGTAGATGATGTGTCTACTCAAGGTTCGCAAGCTGTTCTGTTAACTTTACAAGCTGGTTCTGATACGTTAGTAAGTCTAATTGTTGGTAATAGCCAAGTGGCTAAAATTGATTCAACTCGTAATGAAATTTACGTGCGTAAACCGGATGATAAGCAAGTTTGGTTAACTTTGGGCAAGCTGTCGGTGGAGAACGAGCTAACTGATTGGCTAGAACGGCAAATTGTTAATGTAGAAAATAATAGAGTTAGTCGAGTTAGTATTTCCAATGGTGAAAATATTGTTATTTTTAAAGATACTTCTGCTGATGAGGAATTTCAACTGGCTGATTTGCCGGTAAATGGTACAGTTAAAATGCCTTATGTGTTGAAAAATATTGCTACCACATTAAGTAATTTAGAGTTTGATGATGTTATAGCAGTTGATACATTGGATTTAGATTTTAAAACTACTGCGGTATTTACTACTTTTGATGGTTTGGAAGTTACGATGAAGGTAGCCCAGCAGGATGATAAAAATTATGCGATTTTTACTGCTAAATTTAATCCAGAAGCTGTATTGCCTGAATCTGACAAGGATGATTCTAAAGATGATTCTAAAGATGATTCGGCAAAGGCTGAAAAACTTGATGTGAATAAGCAGGTAGTAGAGTTAAATGCTAAATTTGCTAATTGGGCCTATGAGCTATCTAATTATAAAGTTGATGATTTGGCCAAAAAACGTGAAGAGTTAATAACAATTGAAGAAGCTACTCCAACATTACCAGAATTGGGAAATCCAATAACTTCGGGTGAATTATCGGAGGATTTATCAGTTCCGTTTGCTATGCCATCTAATAATTAGTTATTGGCAGATGTGTCCCATCGGAAATTGGTTAGGGTAACCACAATTATACAAATTATTGCATAGAGGCAAATCCCCCTGCCCTTAATTTAATGGTATTGTCCTTTTAAGGGAGGGGAAGTTAAAAGTTTATGGTAATGATAAAGGCATATCTTGTTTATTAACAACCAACTTTCCGTCTTTCAAATTAGCAATTAACTGGTAGTTATCGCCAGCTTCAACTAATATCTTTTGTTCCAAATAACTTTTAATCTGCTCTTTTGCAGCTATCTTAGCACGTTTAGTATCTTCTGCATTTTCTGATGATTGTTGAAATTGATTTATCATAGCTTGTTCCAACAATTGCTTACTAACATTTAAATTAGCTTTAGCATACAAAGCATTGAACAGAACTGGTAGAGCCAAGCTATTCGCTTTTGTACCATCTAAACCAATGGTAAAATCACCTACTAAGTTGCCTTTTGAAGTCTTTATTAATAATTGATTTAATTCTATTTTTGGTGACTTTGCCAATATATTAGGAGCAATTTCCATTAGCTCACCTAACATAATAATTGCTGCCATCGGATTATTATGTGACTTACGAAATTTTGTTTGTAAATTCAATAGAGAAACTGTATCTAAATTAAGTAAACTTATATTTCCAATCTGCACCACATTATCTATACCTGAACCGATATTTTTTGGTAAATTTAACTTACCAACTTTAGTTTGTAAATTGAAATTAATTACATCTTTTTGCTCTTTAGTATCAGTAATCAATTGCAGATTATCTAAACCAGTTTTAACATTATCTTCAGTAAAATCAAAATGTTTAAGTTGTAAAACCAAGTTTCCAATTTCAAATCCACTGGCAAGTTTTTTAATATCAATTTTAGCGATAAAGGATTGTAAATTAAATGAATTACCATTATCTTGAGCTTTGAAAGATGGAATACTTACTTGTATTTTGGTAGGTCTTAAATCTGCATCAAACATACTATGAACGGTTACTTTTTCCAAAGACATTAATAATTTATCTTGTTCAGTAACTTCAATTCCAGCAAGCTTAGTATCAGCTTTAATATTGACAAAGTCATTTGTAAACGTAAAATGAGAACTTAAACCTTGCCAATTGACTAAAGTTTCAGCATCGGAAAATTTCTGAGCCGGGATTGATAAATCACTGACACCATTACTATCTTTATCAACTTTTGTCTCGATAAATATAGTCGGTAACTTATCTATTCCGTTTATCAAGTCTAATTCAGTATTGATTTTTACTGGCAAAGTTTTTAAGTGGTTAGATAAATTTTTACGAATAAGCTGCAATAATAACAATGGTTCACTTTTTAACTTCTTGATTGGCAATGATAATATTTCTTTTGGAAGAAAATCACCGTCATTAATACGATGCCGTATACTAAGTTCGAGTAAATCTTGATAGGGTTTAGAGTTAGGGTGTTTACCTGAGTCAGTGGCTGCTAATCCACTTATTGGTAAGGCTATAATAAGCAATATACTAAATAATTTCATATCAATAATCCTATTTACAATAAAATCTTGTAATTTCAAAAGTTTGAGTTATAAATTAATACATTATTTTTTTCTATGATACAACAAATGGTCTTTCGTTCTTTCAACCCCGGAACCTTCAATCGGAATTAGAGTAATCGACATTTTTGGTGGAATAGCAATAAATGTCATTGTTACTTCTTCCACTATATGATCGGGGAGAAATAAAGTTTCAGGTGCATCAAATATAGTCTTCAACAAAAAACTAGAAATAGTTTCGTCTTTATACTTCTCAAGTAATGCTACTTGTTGTTCTTTAGTCAATTGAGCCTCACGTACAAAGTAAAAATCTGGGCCTGGCAATAAACCAATAGTAACACTAACTCCTGAATATTTAAATCCTGCCTCTTTCATAACACTTTCATAATAATGAAGTTTTTCTGCACTACTTTGCCAATTTTTCGATATTAAATTTTTCGTGTCATCAGTAAGTTCTTTGGTTTGTTCAATTACTTTAGAAGACAATTTATCTGTTTCTTCTAGGGTTTTATTAGTAAGCTCTTTAGCCTTATCTAACATTGAATCCCATAGATTTTCAATATTGTCAGTAGTAGTTTCCACAGCTTCCGAATCACTATCCCACCACCATCCCATAGATTGCATGGGAAAAGTTATTAAAAGCAAGATAGTAAATATACTTGCAAGGGAAGTTTTCATTGTAATAACCTCATTATCTAAATTAGAAATCTATTGTTAAAAATAATATTATACTATAATTTCGGAAGAAAATGTTGATATTAAATTACCAAATTTGCAAAATATTATCTAAAATACCCACAAACTTCTGTTGTTCTTTAATTATTGTATATTTTTCTGAGGTTTGTTTGGCATTAGCTAATATAGTTTGGTGGGTTAATTTTGGCATAGATAGAGCCATATTGCTCATTTTTAACAGTTCATCAAATGTATAATCAGGCATTAAACAATTAAAATTGTGCTTACAAAATGAACGATTACCAATACAATCTGGACAAATTACCAGCGTATTTAATGCCATACCCTCCAATGCAGGCAAGAAAAAACCTTCATTATATATGCTAGGTAAAAAAACCGTAATTTTTGCTTGATTGATTGTAGCTAAAAACTCTGTTCTAGGTAATTGCTGAGTAAGAATTTTTATATTTTTTCCAGCTAAGGCTTGTTGTAATTTTCTAGCCAAATCAGGTTGTTTCAACCCAGCTATTAATAATTCATAACTATGGTTAGCTTTTTCAGGTAGTGATTGTATATCTATCCCGTTAGGATTGGTAAATATAGGGCCATTAACTTGCTGGGTAGCGTGCAATGCTTCTGTTACTTCTTCACTAACACAAATCCTGATAGCTTTATTGCGTAAAAAACCATAACGTGGATCGGTAGGAACAGCATGGCGGACGTGCTGAATTAGGTTAATAATTGGAATTTCAGGATTTTCTGTTAAAATTTCCCAATCTAAACCAGCCAAAAATAAACAATCAGCTTGCTTAGGTTGCCAGACTTGGTTTGCACGGACATTTAACCAAGGGTTATTATCCCAAGTTGTTGCTGGCGAAAAATAAATTTGCGGATTATATTGTTTAGATTGATTAACATGGTTAAAATAATCCCAGACTTTCAAATGTCCACCAGTAAACCCCTGAAAATTTCGATAAAATAGTATTTTTTTATAAGGATTGAAGATGGTTTTGAGTTTATTTAAAATATCCATAAATTTTTTGCTATGATATAGCAATGGTTCGGCCAGCTTTTAAACCTAATAGTAGGGTCGATAAGTGACATTGCATCTTCCTAAATTTAGGAGAGGATATCAAGATTTTAAACTCAATCAAACCTTCTCAATCCTAGCGGCCAATTTCTTAAAATCAACCTGCCCAGAAACTGGGTCCCAAATTCGACTGGTTATGCCATTAGCCAACCATTTATTCTTCTTCGGATCGGCACTATCAGCTACTGACAGATTCCAAGGCCCAAACATATAACCACGTGGTACATTATTCCGAGCTGGTTTAACCAAACTATTAGTTCCAACCTGAGCTCGTGCTTCCAAAGAACCACGCCGAGTTACCACCCGTACTTTATCACCATCATTAATACCCAAATCCTTGGCATCCTCTGGGTGCATCTCCACATACATTTCTGGCACTAAACGCTGAGTAGTAGGACTCCGATTCGACTTAGCAGTATGGAAATGCTCATACACTACGCCCAAACCCATCCAGTACGGAAATTTATCATCAGGCACATCTTGCCATTTCTTACCCCGAAATTCTTCATCCGGCAAATCTGGAGTCAATCCATTATCTCGAGCTAACTTAATCAAATCAATATGATCAATGGTATAATGGTCTTTCTTAACTCCAAATTCCATTAATTTATCAGTAATTTCTTTCCGATTGGTGTAATCTTGCTGACATAATTTAAAGTGCATTTTGCCATCATTAGTACGAAAATCACCGTAAGGTTTATCTTTCCAGCCTTCTTGTGACATGTAACGTCGTTTCGTACCACCCTTTTTAGCAATTTCATAATTAGGAGCTGGCCACTGAATCCCACGTAAAGCTTTTAACTGCTCATATGGAGTTGTGCCATCTTTTTGTTCCACTTCCAAAATACCAGTCAAATCACCATCGGAACCTTTAGAAGCCTTAATTAAATCTCGCAATATTTCTTGGGCATCATAGAAACCATCGGCTTTTTTCTGATACGGTAAGATTTTCTCCATATCCATACCTAATAAAGTACCAATTACCTTAGCTTTATCCAACACCATATCCATATCTGGCAGACAACCAGCAGGTGGTTCAGCCGCTTTTTCACAGATATTAATCCGGCGTTCCGAACTGATATAAACTCCTTCTACTTCACCCCAAGTTGCAGCTGGGAAAATTACATCCGCATATAAATTATTAGGTGCATGGCGATAAATTTCTTGCACAATAGTGAAAGTCTTGGTGATAGCTGGACGCACTAAATTATAGGAATCTGGCAAATCAATATGGGTAGCGTAAACTAAAAACATCGCCTTGACTTCATCTTTCAAAACCCGTTCCATCATTCCTATTGCAAAACCAGGATTCTTAGCGTTCATGGCATCGATCAATTTCTGTTCAGGAACCTGCCACTCTTTCGCCATATGGACTCGATGTTTGTCATTTTTCAATGGCATGTTAAATGGTAAACGGTCAGTCAAACCACCAGTGAAACGTTCACCCATTGCGTTAGGTTGACCAGACATTGAAAATGGGCCACAACCAGGTTTAGCCAAATTACCAGTCATAGATAACAGGTTGATGATGGAAATAACGTTGTGTTGACCGTGTATATGCTGGTTATAGCCGATTCCCCACATGATAATTACGCCACCACGATTTTCCCCATTTTTAGCTCGTTCTAACCGCTTACGAGTAGCATCAGCAAACATACCAGCCACTTTCCGAATCAATTCTGGTGATACGTCATGGTTAGGGCCACCCATCCGATCCTGCACTTGTTCTGGGCTGTAATCTTTCAACACACCTTCGGTATAAGTTTCCCAACCGTTGGTATTCTCCTTCATGAAATTCCAATCAATCACATCTTTATGATCGGTAAGTAATACATGAGCAAGAGCATTCAGAAAGCTAATATCACCATTCAAAATAGGCACATGCACAGTATTATCTGGATTAATGTCTTCATAACCCATTACTGAACCAGTACGACGTGGATCAACCACTACAGTTGGAATGTCATTTTTCTTTTTGTGATCAGCAATCCGCCAATATATAATCGGGTGAGATTCACGAGCGTTATGACCAAAATGAATCAACATATCACATAATTCAAGGTCTTCATAAGCCAACGGTGGAGTGTCAGAACCCAAAGTAGCGAAGTACGCAGTTACGGCTGAGGTCATACACATCCGAGCATTGGCTTCAATGGTGTTAGAACCCAATATACCTTTCATAAATAGGTTTTCCAGATATTGACCTTCTACTGTCAATTGGCCAGAACCATATAAACTAATGGAATTACCACTATATTTCTTAGCTAAATGAGCCACTTTATGAGCTACCATATTTGAGGCAGCTAGATAAGGAACTCGTACAAAATGTTCATCGTCAAACGAACCTTTGGTTTTGCTCACATATTCTAAATCACCGTGCTCTGGTTTTTTCCATTCGGCCCAGACATCTTTCCGCACATAGGAATCACCTTCTAACCGATCCACATACATTGGTTCTGCCGCAGTCAAACCTTTAATACATTGCAGCCCGTAATTAGTTGGATGGTCTTTATCTGGCTGCATGGACACGATTTTGCCATTTTCCACTTGAATTACTGTGCCACAACCAACTCCGCAGTATGGACATTGAGCTAAAGCAGTGGTACGAATTGTCGAAGAACCATCAGTTGGAGCTGCTTCTAATTCTGGGTTAGCTCCTGTCATCAAGCCAGCAGAAGCACCAGTAACAAAAGCACTATTCTTTAAAAAATCCCGCCTAGTTAAATCATTTTTTATACGTTTCATTTAGTTATCCTTTAATCATTTGGCCAAAGTACGCAAATATACAATTATATCGTCAATTTCCCGGTCGGACAGATTTGGCTGAGTGGGTTTAGAACGCAAATAAGTTATAATGGTTTTAATTTTTTCCCCCCAAATGACCCATCGGAATCATTGATGTACCTGCTCGACCTCCAAATTAGTACAATTAATTAAAAGTATTATGTACTAAGTAATAACATGCCTTGATTTAAATCATAAATGACCAAATGACATAGCATAATTAACTTAAAGATAAACTGTAAATTAAAATGACTGCAAAAATATTAAATGGTAAAACGATTGCTGCTCAATTACGCCAAACTATAAAACAGCAAGTGCAAGCAAATATTGAACAAGACATCCGTCCGCCAGGTCTGGCTGTAATTCTAGTTGGTGATGATCCAGCTTCGCAAATTTATGTACGCAATAAGCGTAAAGCTTGTGCTGATATTGGCATTTTGTCTAAAACTTTTGATTTGCCAACAACTACCTCGCAAGCTGAATTATTGAAATTGTTAGATAAGCTTAATACTGATAAAGAAATTGATGGAATTTTAGTGCAATTGCCATTGCCAGATCATATTGATAGTAATTTAGTGATTGAACGGATTGTGCCAGATAAAGATGTTGATGGTTTTCATCCCTATAATGTCGGTCGATTAGTATTGCGAATGCCATTATTACGTTCTTGTACTCCGAAAGGTATTATGACTATGTTAGAGCAGACTGGGATTGATTTAGTAGGTTTAGATGCTGTAATAATCGGTCAATCAAATATTGTAGGTCGACCGATGGCACTGGAGTTATTAGCAGCTCGTTGTACTATTACGGTTTGTCATAGTAAAACTCGGAATTTAAAAATTAAAGTGCAAAATGCCGATATAGTGGTAGTTGCGATAGGTCAGGCGGAGTTTGTGACTGGAGATTGGATTAAAGAAGGTGCGATTGTGATTGATGTGGGTATGAATCGGTTGGAAAGTGGTAAATTAGTAGGGGATGTTGAATTTGCGACCGTTTCCCAACGAGCAAGTTGGATTACACCAGTTCCAGGTGGAGTTGGCCCAATGACAATAGCTAGTTTATTGGAGAATACTTGGCTGGCTTTTCAGAAGCATATTTAGTTTAGGAACTAATTTACGCAATTCTTTGAAATATGGTACTGGGCTTAGACTGTAAGTCCGGTGAGGCCGGAACTAGCCAAAGGAATTAAGATAAGATATTGGCAATTTGTTAAAATATCATCCAGTTCCAATGCTCCTGTAACAATATCCAATGCAACGTAATAAATATACAAATATATCATAGGTGTTCGGGGTAATTCCTAGTAAATTGAGAAGGTAAAATTATGGTAAAATAAAGAATATCAAAACAGAAAATAACCATGAATGAAACTGACGTACTAATTGAAACAATGTTTTAGTGAAATTATTCCAAAAACAGATAGTCGAACAAATATATCTCCATTTGGATTTGTAATT
>DAOUSR010000196.1 GCA_030627125.1 Thioploca sp. | reverse complement strand
ATCCTTATGCCTATTTTTGAGTTAAATCAACTTATTAAGTGATATTGGTAGGGGTAATCTCTTGTGGTTACTCTAAACTTTTAACTTATTTAATTTTATAAACTTTTTATGGAAGTTAGCCGGTTAGGCAATTTAAACAAAGGATTAGTGCAGCAAGCATTACATCAGGTATAGTTGTCGATATTATGCACGTTCCTAACCAAATTACATGTTTTTAACCCCCACCCCATCTCGCAAACTAAGAGGTGGTTGCAAAACTAACCGTTCTCCAACCTGCAAACCAGATAAAACTATCCATTGTTGTTCCCAAAGTCGTTCAGTTTTAACTGGAGTAAACCACGCATTATTCAGTTTATCCAAACGAAAAACTCCTTGTACACCAGCACGTTTTATCAAGGTTGACTTTGGTATAAGCAAGTGCTTATTTTCAGCAATTTTGAAATTAACTTGACCAGATAAACCCGCAGTCAATGTCGTTTTCTTGGGCAAAGATAACTTAATTTGACAGGTTTGAGTCATACGATTAGCACTACGAACAATATGAGAAACTCTAACCACAATTGTTGCATTAGAATGGTGTAACTTAAGTTTGACTTGCTCATGCAAATTAATTTGCTTAATCCAATGTGCCGGTAATGCAGTTTCAAATTCTAACTCACCTATTGCTTCTAATTCTAACAAAGGTTTACCAGCAATGGCTAAATCACCCGGTTCAATCCAACGTTTAACCACTCGTGCTGATATGGGACTGGTTAAGCGGTAATAGGTTTTTTTAGTTTGTTGACGGCGTAATTCAGCTTTTGCTTGTACCAGTTTAGAACGGGCTAAGTCCAATCGAACTCTGGATTTGCGTAAATGTTCCACTGAAACCACTTTGCGTAATTTTTCAGCCAGTTTTACCTCTTTCTGACTATCTTTTAAGCTGATGGTTGCTGATTTAACGACTGACTTGGATTGTTCGATTGTGTCTAACAATTCGGCATCATCAATGACTACTAGCAATGCACCGGATTTAACGACATCGCCTTCATCTACTAAGCGTTTTTTGATAGTGCCAGATTGGTGAGAGCTAATTTTGATACGGTGTGCATAGGTGTAACCAGTTGCCGAATAAAATCTAGGTACTTTTTGGCTAATAACAGATGTGGCAGATAATTGTAAAATGGAATGTTTTGGAGCGTTGAATACATTAGGTTCATTTTCTTGGCAGCCAACTAATAAAATACAAAAGATTAATCGTTGCCACATTGCAATATCCCCTTCAACAGTAGTTGAGTGACATGCTTGGCTATTAATTCAGAATCATTATGTTCGGCACGTCCTCCGGGTAAAAATTGGCGTATTGGTGTCGTTTCTAAATGGAATAATATTAAACCAACCATCGAGATAGCCATTAAATGGGCATCACAATTTGGAGCTAAAGTTTTCGCTAGTTCAGTAATGCCTTGAAATTGAGTTTGAAAAACATCTTTCGCCAATACCCGCAACCGAGTTTCATCACCATCTAACAATTCTCGTTGCAATAAACGCCGAAAATGGGTATCTGAATCCATTAAGCAGGTAAAGCGATAAATAAATTGTTGTAATTGTTGTTCTGGTGTACCCGGTATTGTCAAAATCTCAGATAACCCTTGGGCTTTATTAGCAAAAGCTTCTTTGATACAACGTAAATATAAAGTTTGCTTATCTGGAAAATGGTGATAAAGTGTGGCAATACTAACGCCAACTGCTTTTGCAACATGACGCATAGAAACGCCATCAAAACCAGATTGAGCAAATAATGGAATTGCTTCACGAAAAATTGCATTTAATGCGTCAGGTGAGGTAGAAAATTTTGCACGAGCCATTGTAGTTACCTATATAACGAACGTTCTATATAATCATATTATTGTGACTATGGGACAAAATTTCAAGTAGCTATAAGGTGTTAATGTACCGTTTCTCTATGTTTAACTTGATAGTTCAAAGCGATATTAATAAAATTTAATTTTGGGATTACTCAATAAATTCTAACTAATTTTTGCTCACCTAGAATAAAGCAACGGCACTACAAATACTGTCAACACTGCCGAACTTATCGCTCCAAATATCAAACTAATTGCTAAACCGCCAAAAACCGGATCAGATACCATAATTATCGTACCAAAAGCGATGGCTAAAGTGGTTAGCATGATAGGAATAAGTCTTAATGCACCGGCTTCACAAGCGGCTGTTTCTAAATCCATACCTTGCTGCTGACGTTCTCGAATAAAATCAACTATTAATAAGGAATTGCGTACTACGACACCAGCTAATGCAATCACCCCAATCATGGAAGCGGCGGTGAAATTTTGGCCTAAAGCCCAATGAGCCGGAAATACGCCAATCATACCTAATGGAATCGAAACCATCACTATAATAGGTAATCTAAATGATTGATAATAGGCAACTAACAGGAAATATATAACCAACAGTGAAAGCCCTAAAGCCATACCCATATCTCGGAAAGCGTCCAAAGTTAAGCGTAATTCACCAACCCAATGTAAACGGTAGCCTAATAAAGTATCTGGTTTAATTGGCATAAAACCTAAATTAGTGGTAGTTAGCGTACCATGTTCTCCCAGAGATAATCCATCCAATTTTTTATCTAAATCCAATACAGCATAAACCGGCGCACTATCTGTTAATTCGCCACCGACATAAGTAACTCGTTCACTGTCTTGATGCCAAATAGGCGGTATTTGTTTAGCTAATTTCACCTTAACTATTGTAGATAGTGGCACTGCTACGCCTTGTGGATTACGGATAAAAGTTTGCTCCAGTAATTCCGGCACTATGCGTTGTTCATGCGGTATTAGCAAACGAATTGGAATTGGATTACGGGTATCAGTTTGATGCAAATAATTAACTATTTCACCTTGTAAAAACAGTTTTAATGCCGTAGCCACTTGTTGCACATTTAAACCAGCTAAACGAGTTCTGAGTTGGTCGATTTCAAAGCGATATTCAGGAACTGGAGTGGGAATAGTTGCCCAAACTTCCGTCATATCCCAAGTTTGCAAGAATTTCTCTCTAACTTGTAAAGCCAAGGCTTCTCGAACCGCATTATCAGAACCATAAATTTCTGCAAGTATCGTAGCTGCTACTGGTGGACCGGGTGGGTCTTCAACTAATTGGATTGTGGTTTCAGGGTTCTGCTGGATGATTGCTGCAAGTTGATGGCGAAGCTGTTTTACAATGTCGATAGAACTTATATCACGACTTGATTTATGGGTTAAATTGACCCGAATTTCAGCATATTGAGTACCTACTTTGGCTGAACTACCACGTAACTGGCCATTGAAATCAACCACTGATGGAAAGCCGACAAAAGTTTGAGTATTAAGCACATGAGGGTTTTGCAAGATTATTTTTTCTACTTGGCGAACCAATCGGTCAGTTTTTTCTAAAGGTGTAGTATCCGGCAAATGAAAAGTCATCAAAAAAGTGTTCTTATTGTCTTTAGGTAAAAATGCTAAAGGCACGCCATAAGCTGAAACAGCACCCGCCATTCCTTGCGGACGTACAAATTGCCAAGCTGGTTGTAGGAAAGATAAAATTAAAGCTATTAATATGCTGGTAAAAAATAAGGCTCGTAACCAATAAAATTTATATAAATTATTGAAAATAAAGCGATAAAGTTTTTGTAGCCACATTTCTTGATGGGTTGCGTGAGTCACTGGTAAAAAGCGGCGTGCTGCCCAAGGTGTTACTATATAAGCGATTAACAATGAAGAAAGCATAGCAACTGGCACATTAAAAGCTATCGGATAGAAATAATTTCCCAACATGCCACTAACCATTAATAGAGATAAAAATACGATGACAATAGTGAAAGTAGCTAAGGTGGTTGGATTGCCAATTTCAGCGGTAGCCGCAACAATAGTTTTAGCATATTGGTTAGAATCAGAATTAGCCGGTAATAGTTGATTATGGCGATGAATATTCTCAATCACAACAATAGCATCATCTACCAACAGACCTAATGCCAAAATTAAAGCATAAAGCGTGATTCTATTTAAGGTAGGACCAGCAAGCAAATCTGCCCCAATTACCAAAGCAAATACCAATGGAATCGCCAACATCACAATAGCTGCCGCTCGCCAACCTAAAAATAGCCATAGCACCAAACTGACCACTCCAATAGCAATAAACAGATGTTCAACTAGCATATTAACCGAATCATCCGCTTTTTTACCATCATCACGAGTCGTTACGATATACACGGATTTTGGTAACCAATCTCTTTGCATAGTAGCAATTCGCTGTAATAATTTCTCTGCTAAAGGAACTGAATTTACTCCAGCCCGTTTAGCAATCGCAATATGAACTGCTGCCATTTCTACACCAGAGGTTGCTGGGAAACGGCTATCTGCACGTCCAAAATTAAAGCGGGAAAAGGTACTTTGTTCTTTATCAGGTTCAGCAACAATTGTCGCAACATCTTGTAAATGTAAGATATGTTGATTATCCGTCGCTACCACTAATTGTTTTAATTGACCAATATTTTGAAGTAGGTGACTAATTCGTTGGAGGTGATTTTCATCTGCAAATACCTGTTGTCCTGCTAATAAATTTAAATCGGCGGCTTGGATATGAGATTGTAATTGATTCAAATCTAGTCCTAAATTTTGCAAGCGAGTTGGGTTAATTTCAATCCGTATTTCATCAGCTAACGCACCGACTACCGTACTTTGTCCTACACCGTTTAGACTGCGTAAATGTTCTACCATACGTTCTGCCATACGTCCTAAAGCATAGCGGTCATATTCGGCTGAAGCAAGCGTGATAATTAAAAAAGGCACATCGTCTACATCTATTGCTTTAATATGAGGTTCGTCAGCTTGTGGAGACAGTTCAGATTTATAGCGTAAAACTTGGTCATATAGGCGGACAAATGCTTCCGTTTTATCTTCACCAACTTCAAATTCAACTCGAATATTGGCAACTCCTTCACTGGCTAATCCGTAAGTATGTTTAACTCCTTGCATAGCATTTAAACGATTTTCTAAAGGGGTGAGCAACAAGTATTCGACTTCAAGAGCTGACATGCCGGGCATTTGTACCGTAACCTCGGCAGCCGGCACTATGATTTGGGGATTTTCTTCTCTAGGTGTCAATAGTAATCCCATGAGACCAAATAATAAAATAGCTGGAATCAATGCCACAACTAATTTAGACTCAATAAATCGACTGGCTAGAAAATGAGCAATATTAAAAGAATTTTTAGTCATTGTAGTTTTATATAACGAACGTTCTATATATAAGCATATATTGTGACTATGGGATAAAATTTCAAGTAGCTATAAGGTGTTAATGTACCGTTTTTCTATGTTTAACTTGATAGTTCAAAACGATAATTAATAAAATAGACATCTTTCCTAAATAGTACACGAGATTAAATGGTGTTAAAATATTAGGTAGTGTTGTACATGTAATGCTATAAATAAAATTTGGTTATAATAAAATATATTAAATATTGAAATAATATTAAATAACCATATGATATAAAAGTATATATTTAAAATACATTTTAATTGAGAGAAAATCATGAAATGTCCTGAATGTGATTCCAAAAATATAAAAAAGAATGGACATATCCACAACGGCAAACAACGTTATGCTTGTAGTAATTGCGGTAGACAATTTGTTGAATTTCCTAAAAATTAGGACTTACGCATTGACAACTCTTAAAAAATATTATTTTGAATAAATTCACTTAGTTAAAATAAGTTGTAGGGGGATTTTTTGATGAATTTGAGAATCAAGATGTTTTATACTAGGAATAAAATTT
>DAOUSR010000194.1 GCA_030627125.1 Thioploca sp. | reverse complement strand
AACTGATGAGAAATACCAAACCGTTTACAATGAAGTCCAATATCAAAGTCTGTAAGAGGACACTATATAGAGAGGAGCGGTATGAGGTGAAAGTCTCATGTACCGTTTTGAAGACGAGTTTGGCAGGGCGACTTGTTGGGCTTAGTTTAACGATAAAATGAGTGTTTGTAAGGGTTTGATTTTACTATACTCAATCAAACTCAGGTTTTTAGCTAAGTTGTATTTAATTAAAATCCTTAAAGATAACCTCTTACGTCTATTGATATTATACTTTTTAAAATTATCTGAGCCATTTGCATATGATATAATAGTTAAAATAATTATTTGCATAAATAGGAATAATATTTGCAGTGCAGTTGTGAAATGAAAGAATACTATCTACATTATTGTTACTAATATTTTACTAATTATTATGTTAAAACAAAAATTTATTTTTATAATAGGGATTATTATTGTTTTTTTAGTTATAAATGACAGTGATATTTTTGAAAGTGATAGCACTACACAGAATAATATTAATCCTTATAAATCAGGTAATTCCCCGACTAAACCTTTAGTTAAAGCTAATTCAATAAGTCTACACGATAAATTGTCAAATAAATTAATTAAAGCTGGTTGGGATTCCAATGCTACACATGCAGTTATTGCTCTTAATCAGGAATGGTTAGAAATTTTACAAACTGAGTATCCCCAAGATTTTGAAAAACAGGTTAATTTACTCAAAAATTTAGGTAATTACCCTCATTTAATGCCAGAGTTTAAAACTCGTCCTGAAATTGCTGCACTTTTAGCAGGTGCTGATGATCCAGAATATTTAGCTCAATCTCTTAAATTGGATCAATATTATGATGTTGTATTGGGACTTTTCGTCCAACATACTGCTCCTGAAGATGCTACTGCTCTTGCTGAAGCTTTAGAAATTCATCGTTCACTTATTTATCGTCTTATCAAACGGGGATTGATCGGTAGTCAAGCTTTATTCATTTTTCCACGTAATAATCCGGGAGTTTCGGAATATGATCATTGGTTAGCTGAAATTTTGGAACATGCTTTAGGTCAATCTGATGAAAAGTTAAGTTCAATAATTAATTTGTTATTTGAGCAAGGAACGATTATTCGCAGTAAAATGATTGATGATGTTAAATTTCGTCATAGTTTTCGGAATGATTTATGGCCTAAACTAATCCGTGTTTTGAATAAAAGCCAATTACCTTTTGAACTTTACGTAAATGATCAGCATTTGTGGGATTTATTAGCATTGCCACAAGGTGAAAGACTTTTAGAACAATGGGTATGGTTTTTATCTTTAGAGCAAGTTAATAATTTAACTCCAGCAGATGTACTATTTGGGGAAGAAACTTATCCTACACCATTACATTCCTATATTGTCACAGCTATTTTAGATGAGGATGCTAATACCCTTATTGCATTATTATATTTTGGCCATTCATCATTATTTGTTGAATTGATGCAACGTCAATTGCCAGAGAAAGTTAAGCAAAAAGTTTTTAATATATTAATTGCTCAAAGTTCAAATTATCTAGTTAAATTAGAAGATTGGAGTAAGGCAAGTGATGCTGATTTATATTTTGAATTAATTAATAATGATAGCAGTCTTGGGCATACCATCAAAAAAACTATCCAAGGACGTAAAGTATCTGGAGGAGAAGCGTTTTGGGCTACACTCGATGTTGCGGATATTGTTATTATGACTGCAACATTAGGAACAGGAGCAATTATTACTTCAACTGTTAAATTAGGTGCTATAAAAGGGGCTAAACGTTTGTTTAAATCACAAGCTAAGGATTTTTTTCAACGAAATTCAATAACTAAAAAAATAGTTGACAAAATATCAGAAAAAGCTTTAATGTCATCAGGTCAAAAGCAATTTATTGAAAAAACACAACAAGTATTTAACCAATTTGATGGAAAAATACCTGAACATGCCAAAGTTGATGTTACGTCAACATTACAATTTTTCTTTAAAAAAATGAATATTAATCGTAAAACCATTAAGCGTATCAATAATAGTTGGGATGCTAGATTATTTATGCGTAAAGATTCTAAAGTATTGATTAATGTTGATTACAAAAAACTTTCTTCAGCAACGTGTTTATTTTTTAAAATTGCTTCTGCTGTTGATACAGCAGGGACAAGTGTTGTAGTAAAAGAAACAGTTTGTGGATTAGTAGATAACTTTAAAAGTGAAGCAATGTCTAAACGTATTGCATCTTTAGAGAATAAACAGCAATCATTTCAAGCTTGGCAAAAAAATAACTCTGCCTGGTGGTTGATGAATGCCAGTAATATGAAGGCACAATAATGTACAATTTTATTTATACAATTAAAAACAGGGAAAAAATATGAAGAAACAATCTGCTAAAAAAGTCTATCGGCTCGCTTTATACGGGCTTTCAGCTTCCGGTAAAACTTGTATGTTGGCAGCATTAGCAATGCCACGTTATCCACATCCATTGGGATATACTTGTACTTGGCAACCTATAGATGCTTCTACTGGTAAAAATAAGGCTGAGGCTAAATGTTTGGAATATAGCAAAGAATGGATGGAAAATGCTATTCAAAAATTATCTCAACTAGATGTTCCGGAGCCAAATCCAACCGGCGAAGAACAATTTAGGTTTAAGTATAATTTTACTGGAGCAAATAATCATAGCTTTTGCATTGAATTGATTGATTATTCTGGAGAGTTAATTAACCCATCTATCAGTAGTAGTGAATTGGCTAAAAATTTACGTACCAGATTTGCGGAAATGGATGGAATTTTGGTTCTTGCTGATGCTCCTTATAGCGGGCAGTTAGGCCATGTAGAAAGTTCACAAAAAAGTCGTGATGGACAGACTCATATGGATTTATACCAACTCCGTCAAGCTTTAAGTTTATTAGATGGTGAACAGGAGACTGCATTGGATACGCCGGTAGCATTGCTGGTGAATAAATGGGATAGGTATAGTAATATTGACCATCATAATCCAGTTGCAGAACAGGATAAGCTGGAAAATTTTCTTAATTCAATACCTCAACCACCGCATAAAGGACTGCATAATGAATTAAGTTCATCAATAACTGCGGGTAATTTTAAGGCATTTCCAGTCAGTTCTCTTGGTATGAATGAATTTATTCGACTTGATAATGGAGATATTGTTGAACGTTTTAAACAGGTAAATCCTCTGAAAAGCTTTGGCTTATTAGATGCTTTTGTTTGGATAGCTAAACAACGTGATACTATTGATTTGCAACATTATCAGACTAATGCTACAAAAAATTTAATACAATGCCGAAAAACAGGTTTGGAACTTTTAAATCGTTTCCCAGCTAATTCAGAGCAAACTAAACAGATTGAAACCGTTTTCAAACAGTGTAGAAAATTAGAAATTTATCGATGGATTGCTGTAATCATTGCTATTCCAATATTATGGGTTGGAGTAGAAACAACGATAGATACCATGAACTATCGCAAACATACAGTAGCGATTGATAATCCACATGTAACTCATGCACAACTTGAAAAAGCTGAACAATGGTTTACCAAATATACTACTGCTTCCGTATTTCGTCATTTCATATCACATAAATTTGTGTTAAATCAAGATAAAGCCCAAGTAATTTTGGCTAACTTACAAAAAGATCGGGAAATTTTTTTATGGATACCAGTTGAAACAGCTTTAAAAGATAATTTAACTGCAGCAGGAGTTAAGGCATCAGAATATCTAGAACATTATCAGTATGGTACTCATGCTAAAGAGGCACGAGATATTTGGTTACGTGCTGAACTAAAAAAACAACAACAGGAAAATGATGATGCTTTCCGTAATATTGCTGGACAAATACGAGAAAATAGCCAAGATATTGAGAAACTTGCTGAATTACTAGAAATATTACGCAGTTTACCAAAACATCCACAAGTAGAAACGGATGAAATGCGTAAAGAACGAGTAGCGTTAGAACAGCAAGTATCAAATAAATTAGTGCAAATTGCTAGTCAACAAGAATGGGATAAATTTCAGATAAGTTATGACAGTAATATGCGGCGTGGAAATTTTTTGGCGGCTGCAAGATCGTTGGCAAATCGTCAAGAAGATACGGATTTAAAAGTATTAAAAGACAATTTTAAAACAGTTGTGGTTGGAGGATTAGAAAAACGAGCCACACAAGCTGTTAAGGATAAACGTTTCCAAGCTGCTAATGAAATACTAGAGCAATACGCTAAATTTCCGGCTAAACTGAAAACTGTTGAAGGTAAAAGTAAAATAACTCAATGGCTATCTAAAATTGCTGAAATAGAAGATGCCGCAATGTATGAACAAATTCGGGATTATCGGGATATAGAATATATTCAGACATATTTGCAACATGCACCTTTGCAAGCGATGAAAAAAGAGGTTGAAGACTATAAAGTTTATTTGGATAAGACCAATGATACTACTACATTGAAACTTCAGCTACAATTAGTACGAATTAGGTGGACTGATGAGGCTGCGGAAGGTAATGATAATATTGTGACTGTCTATCTAAATGGCAACAAGATTATTGAGCAACCTGATATTGACAGCTCAAACTCAACTGGAATTGTTGGTACATCAAACAGATTCTCCGCTAAACCTTCGGAACGAATAAAAATTGAAATATCCGTTATGGAAGAAGATATATTTTCTGATGATGATAATGGTCAAGGCAAAATAAGAAAATCAGTTTCAGAGTTAGCTAATGGTTATGATTTAAAACTTCGTCGTAAAGATGATGGTGTCGAAACTGGTACAGCGTATTTCAAAGTTCTTGGTTATCCAAAAGCACCTGATTTACCAATATGGCATGGGATAAGATGAATAAATTACAATTGCTCATAGAGACCCCGCGTGCTGGTAAGTGGAATCATCGCTTTATTGTTGCTGATGATAGTACTCTATCTGAAAGTGAGATTACTAAAATTATTTCGGCGGCTCGTCGTAATTTGCAAGGTGATGATTATATTGCAGTGAGTTCCGAAACGGCACAATCTGTTTCAGGACGCAAAGGTAAGGAGATATTAGTATTAGTTGGCATTGATATTAAACAACTTTCTGATGTTGAACGTCTAAAGCTTGAACAAAAGTTAGCTAATATTGATATAGAAACCTTTGTTACTGAAACAATTGATTGGAATAAAGATGGTAAGGAATTGTTGGTATGTCGTTCAGAATTGACAGAGTGGGAAAAGGATTTTTGTAGTTGGTCTAAATTCTCATATTCAGAAAAAAAGTCTTTGTTATCGAAGCTTAATTCTAATAAATTGAAACTTATTGCTGGTGTGGTTGGAATTTTAGTGGTATTGGGAATAGGATTTTTAATGACCTCTTTTGAAGACCCTAAAACGAAAAATATAGATGGTTCTGAAAATCAATCTGCTGAAAATTTAACTGATAATGAACTTGGAACTCCGTCAACTGTTACAGAGGAGACTACTGCACCACTGCTGAGTAATATAAATTGTGATGATGACGAGTTATTTGAAAAACCATGTCGTGAAAAATCGGAAAGAGGTATACTGGTTATCCTTTGCGAAAACTTACAAGGTAAGTCTGGTATACAAAAATCTTGGGATATTTTTCAAAAAAGTATTGAAGATAGTGATAAAAAAATTTCTATTGATAAACATTTATTCTCAGCATGTTTAGACCAGGAAAAACTTTTATATAAACCTTTATATGAAGTCTTTGAACGCATGATAACCCCTAAAAAGGAAAAATAATTTATGTCCCTAAAAATTTCAAAAGACCCAATGGATTACCAAACACCACCAACTAATGAAAGTAAACCAACTCAGCCAGAAAAATCATCAACAACGAAATGGATTTTCATTTTTTT
>DAOUSR010000166.1 GCA_030627125.1 Thioploca sp. | reverse complement strand
TTTCAAAAGTTGCATAATCATTCGTTTCAATAGCTTGTTCCATTCGGTCAACCAATGGCAATAATACTACACTTTTATCTATATTAACGCTTTGTAAAACTTTAGTAGAACTACGTTTAATTCCAGTATTTACCAAATACATATCATATCTTTCTAAAAAAGCAACATCAAGATAACGAAATGAAGGACGATGGTTTTTATGAAAATCAATTCGTTTAAAACCGCCAATACCAGAACCATATTCATCTTGGTAGCCAGTTAATGGATTAAATTTTCGTTCTAATTCTAATGCAATACGACAAATTTCAAAATCGGAGAGATTGATATTCTTATACATAGCCAATGATTTAACCATCGCTATGGTATAGGAAGAAGATGAAGCTAAACCAGAACCTTCCGATAAAATATCGGTATTAAACGTTACAGTTAATGGTTCTACATTAAAATAGACTAATGCTTCACGAGCTACATCATTTTTTATTTCTGCTGCTGTACTAACCTCTTCTTTTTTAGAATAGTTGATGATGTATTTGTCAGTATGATTTTCGTGAATCATAATATAAGTGTAAAGAGTCGATGGAAAACTAATCACACTACCACGTTCATATTTATCAATAAAAGCTTGTAAGTCGGTTGAACCTCCAACTAAAGATACTCGTAACGGACATTTTGTTATAATCATAATGTTTTAGTAACTAATGTAATGTGTATAAAGAATATGCTTAATTTATAATTATAGGTAACTATTATATTTCACTCATATGAGTAATTATACATGGACTTAGATGGAAATCAAGTGGCAGTTATTTGTTCCTAATAATACCCCAATTCTTAAATTATCATAAAATATGATTAGCGTTTATTATCTATTAATGAATTTAAATTTGGTTAGACACAGTGGATGACGCTCCGCTTATTCACCCTACAATTAGGTTTAAAAACTGTCCGAACCATTGATAATTAAGAATTGCTATAAATTATTAGCAATTTTATTAAGCATATGATAGCATAGTGTTTACAAAAATTTAAACGACATTTTGATTCATTTTCAAGTTAAAACATCAAAGGAATTTTTATGGAAACTGAAAGCAATACACCTTCTAATAACGGTAATTCTATTGTTGCCGGTATATCTAGTTTGGAAACTGAAAGCAATACACCTTCTAATAACGGTAATTCTATTGTTGCTGGTATATCTAGTTTGGTTGTTTTGATAGTTATTATCGTGATGGTTACTAGTCTGCTGAATAATAAAAGTATATCTGCTCTCGAAACACGAACCGATCAACTAGAAACTAATTTACAATCTTTACAAACTGATTTTTCTACTTTACTGACAGAATCACCAACCGTTTCTCCAACAGTTGATGATTCATCTCCTTCTCCGGTAGATAATATAGAAGTGTTAAAGGAAGCAGCTCCGATTGAAGAACCAACACCAGTCAAATCTGAAGATAAAATAACCCATTTGAAAGTAGACAAAATAATGGTAGCATCTAATCAGTTAGGTATACCAAATTTGGGAGAGACATCTAATGATTCTAAAATCAACAAATTAGAAACTCAATTGAAAACCGTTACTGGTAAAGTAAATTTATTTAACAGTAAGTTAAACCAACAAGCTAACTCATTACAGTCTACTTTGAAGAATGAAACCAAGATATTGGCTAAATTACAAAATAATACGCTTAAAAGTTTAGAAAAACGGCTACAATCTATTGCCAAAAATATGGTTAAATTACAACAAGAAAGCAAGCAATTAAACTCCAAAATGTCTAAAATGAACAATGTAACTAGTCAAGTGAAAAGCCATGACAGTACAATAGAAATACTTACAGTTAAACTCCAAACTTTGACGGATAAAATTGCTAATGTAGACAAAAATGAGCAAATTCAAAAGTTAGATCAGAAAATAGACTTGCAAATAAGCCAACTTAAAACTACTTTAGAAGCTGATGTAGCAACCAAATTTCAAAAACAAAATGCTAAAATTGCAGCCCTTGAAACTCAATTACAGATGTTGATAGGTGGACTTACAAGCTCAATAGGACAATAAACAGCTTAGGTGCAAAATTGTCTGAATCATAGCCAGATTAAAATATAGCATTTCTCGATTGAATGAGTTATATCAATACAAATTAACAACTTGATATTAATATCGAATTTCATTAAGAATTGCTATAATACTTAAATATCCTACTAATCTTTAAATCTGATAAATCCTAATTCAGACCTCTTTAACTTGCATATTACAGCAATCTTTCATAATGATGACAATAATACCTAGAATTTTGACTAATGGTAAAATCTTCATCGGCCTTAGTCAAATTAGGATTATAAAAAGGATCGTTTTGTAACACGGCTCCCCAACGTTGCCGCATATAAATTTCTTCTTGTTGAAGACGAGCTTGTTTGGTCGGAGTATTTTCTAAACCTCTAGTTTTAGACTCGTGATGATATAAAGTAACTTGTGGCAATACCACATGCCGAAAACCTTGATGTAATAATCTTAAGCAAAAATCAACATCATTAAAAGCGATCGATAAATTCTCATCAAAACCAGTTCCCCATAAATCTCGTCCGACCATTAAACAAGCCCCAGTGACAGCTGAATAGTTAGCAACTACGGCTAAACGATTATAATAACCAGCACTTTCAGCCGGAAAATGTTTATGGCTATGATTGGCTACTCCACCTATACCACAAATCAGACCTGCGTGTTGAATAGTATTATCTTGTGGATACAATAATTTACAACCAACCGCCGCAATTTCCGGATGTTGAGCAAAACCAACCATTTCTTGCAACCAATCAACAGGTCCAATAATCTCAGTATCATTATTCAACAGTAAAATTATTTCACCTTGTGCTTGCTGTACTCCATAATTAACTAGTTTGGAAAAATTGAACGGAATATCATATTGCAATACTTTACAAATCGAACGGTATTCTTCTAATAACTGAAAAGTTTCTGCTTCTCTACTGCCATTATCAACGATAATAATTTCCCAATTTGGATAACTAATTGTACGAATTGAATCGATACAACGGCGTAGCATCTTTGCCATATCCTTAGTTGGAATAATAATACTAACTAACGGTTTCCCAGTTATAGGATAACTTATGCTATTAATATTATTAATTTTTTTAGCAATTCCGCCATATCCTTCACGGTCTAAAGCAGCTTGAGTAGTTTGCAATGAATAGGTGCTAGAAGTCTTGCCACGGCGGCGATGATAAAGAATTTGAGGAATATGTTGAATGCGATATTTGGTAAATTGCAGTGCCATCTCCCACAAATCACCATTAAATCCTATCTGTTGCAACACACTCGTCCTATAAACTCCTAATTGTCCGGTATATGGCTGACTTCTCAACATTTCTACGGAATAATCTGGTTTAAAATAAGGTTCGTCAAATAACTCTTCGGTAGCAAATTTATCTTCATCCGAATACAGCATATCAACTTCGTCATTGAGCCAGTTAGAAACTTCTAATAGAGCATCTTTAGTCAATAGGTCGGTAGAAGGGATGATGATTACATACTCACCGGTTACTGAATTGAGAATATTAGTAAGTTTAGGCTCAAATTTAGTTGCTTCTGGATAATTAATATCGGTTTGTTTGTCACCATTAATAAGCAATTCCCAATGTGGGTAAACCTGTTGAATTATGCTATTTAAACAATCTTGTAGATGCTCTTCCGCAAGAATAATTATGCTGATCAGAGTTGATTTAGTAGGTGTTGGTAAAGTTGCTGGAACTGAATAACAATAGTTTGCTAATCCCTGTTTATTCTCACATTTTACTTCTAACCATAAGAATAAAGTATTAATACCGTTATCGGCATCGGGTGATTCCAATTGACAAGTATATTCATTTGGTGCTAAAAAG
The DNA here is from genome assembly GCA_030627125.1 of Thioploca sp. Taxonomy (GTDB): domain Bacteria; phylum Pseudomonadota; class Gammaproteobacteria; order Beggiatoales; family Beggiatoaceae; genus DRQV01. The sequence continues at coordinate 3,297 of DAOUSR010000166.1, read as the reverse complement.
TTATCTAAGCTAAATTTGGCATATTGATTATCTTGAGCTGTAGTACCATCAAGTTTAGCTGTTGCAACTATAGAATCTTGAGCAAATATTGATAATAGCAATTGACAATGGTTAGTGCGGCTGCCAGTACCTAATTTTATAAAAATTTCTGAGATTGGATTTTTAACTGTAATATTCCATTGAAAAATTTTACCTTTTAACATTGGAACTGCTGATGCTATATTTTGATTGTCAACTGGTATAGAGGACAGATATAGAATCGGAGTCAAAGCATAATTATACAGTTCCACTAAAGGTTTATCAGGTGCAAATAAGATTGGAGTGATAATATGCTCGACAAGTTGCGATGATTTAGAATGCCAAGATCGCCTTTCTGATTTTAATAACATCTGCTCAAAAGGTCTTAAAGCTTGTTGATGAAGTTTTGAATATTGCATAGTTAATATTATTATCTGAATTTTCCAAGGACTTTTGTTTAAGTTAGTTTTGATTCCGGCAAGTACACCTGTCATTATCCAGCAAACTGCATCACACCATTTTGCCAATCTATTCGAATAGTATCACCCGGAGCAAATTTACCAGATAAAATAGCTTGAGCTAATGGATTTTCTAAAACTTGTTGAATAACCCGTTTCAAAGGTCTAGCTCCATAAACTGGGTCGAATCCAACAGTACCAATTTCATCTAAAGCCGCATTGGTGATAACTAATTCCATATTTTGAGCTTGTAAACGTTGGCGTAAGTAATCAATTTGCAGGTTCGCAATAGCTCGAATATGACTTTTATCCAACGCATGAAACACTACTACATCGTCAATCCGATTGATAAATTCTGGCCGAAAATGTTGGCCCACAACTTCCATGACCGCAGTTTTCATCATTGTGTAATCCGTCTTATCCACTAATTCCTGAATCAGTTGGGAACCTAGGTTAGAAGTCATCACAATCACACTATTACGAAAATCAACCGTTTTACCTTGTCCATCAGTCAACCTTCCATCATCTAATACTTGAAGCAAAATCCCAAATACATCCGGATGAGCCTTCTCCACTTCGTCCAGCAAAATCACTGCATAAGGTCGTCTCCGAACCGCTTCGGTTAAATAACCACCTTCTTCATACCCGACATAACCCGGAGGAGCTCCAATCAACCGAGCTACCGAATGTTTTTCCATAAACTCTGACATATCAATCCGAACCATAGCTTCGTCAGTATCGAATAGAAAATCAGCTAGAGTTTTGCATAATTCAGTTTTACCCACTCCAGTTGGGCCTAAAAATAGAAAAGAACCATTGGGACGATTAGGATCAGAAAGCCCAGCCCGAGAGCGTCGAATGGCATTAGCAATGGTTAGTACCGCCTCATCTTGACCGATAACTCGCTGATGTAACGCTTCTTCCATCCGCAATAATTTATCCCGTTCTCCTTCCAACATTTTAGTAATAGGAATGCCAGTCCATTTCGATACCACTTGGGCAATTTCTTCCTCAGTAACGGCATTGCGTAGTAGTTGTAGATTCTTCTTCTGGCCAATTTGAGAAGCAAATAATAATTGTTTTTCTAACGTTGGAATCTGCTCATATTGCAACTTGGCCATTAATTCCAAATTACTGGCCCGACTTGCGGTTTCTAACGCTAACCGAGCTTGTTCTAATTCTTCTTTAATTTTACTAGCATCCTGCACTGTAGCTTTTTCAGCTCGCCAAATCTCTGTCAAATCAGCTAACTGTTTTTCTAAATCATCAATTTCTGTTTGCAATTTGGCCAATCTTTGTTTAGAAGCATTATCTTTATATTTTTTAACTGCTTCCCGTTCAATTTTTAGCTGAATTAAACGCCGATCAAGCTTATCAATTTGTTCCGGTTTAGAGTCAATTTCCATCCTAATTCTACTAGCAGCTTCATCAATTAAATCAATAGCTTTATCAGGTAATTGCCGGTCGGTTATATAACGCTGGGATAGAGTTGCGGCTGCTACAATTGCTGGATCGGTAATATCTACGCCATGATGCACTTCATACCGCTCTTTCAGACCTCGTAAGATAGCTATGGTGTTCTCAACATTCGGCTCATTCACCAAAACTTTCTGAAAGCGTCGCTCTAAAGCTGCATCTTTTTCAACATATTGCCGATATTCATTCAATGTAGTAGCACCGACACAATGTAATTCGCCCCGAGCCAAAGCTGGTTTCAGCATATTACCCGCATCCATAGCTCCTTCGGCCTTGCCAGCCCCAACCATTGTATGTAGTTCATCTATGAATAGAATAACTTGCTCATCTTGTTTGGCCAAGTCATGCAACACTGCTTTCAAGCGTTCTTCAAATTCGCCTCGAAATTTAGCTCCAGCAATCAAAGAACCCATATCCAAAGATAGTAAAAGTTTATTTTTCAAACCTTCCGGAACTTCACCATTGATAATACGTTGGGCGAGACCTTCAACAATTGCGGTTTTACCAGTCCCAGGTTCACCAATTAATACTGGGTTATTCTTAGTCCGGCGTTGTAAAACCTGTATTATTCGGCGAATTTCATCATCCCGCCCAATAACTGGATCAAGCTTGCCTTGTCGAGCTAAATCAGTTAGATTGATGGTGTATTTTTCCAAAGCTTGCCGTTGTCCTTCAGCATTCGGATTATTCACTGTTTGACCACCACGTAACTGAACAATAGCCTGTTCTAACAAGTTTTTATTGGCCCCAACTTTATGCAATAATTTACCTACCGCACCTTTATCTTCCAATGCGGCTAATATGAATAATTCGCTAGGAATATATTGGTCATTGCGTTGTTGAGCTAGTTTATCGGTAATATTCAGTAACCGAACTAAGTCATTAGAAACATGTATTTCGCCCTGATGATCGGTAATACTAGCCATCTGGTCTAATATTCCCTGTAAGCCAGTACGAATTTGCTCGACATTAGCTCCAGAACGAACCAGCAGATGAGTAATATCAGCCTGATTGAGCATGGTTAATAGCACATGAACTGGTTCAATAAAACGATGATCACGACCAACTGCAAGACTTTGAGCCTCAAATAAAACTTGTTGAAATTTACTGGTTAATTTTTCGGTATTCATGTAACAACCTCTATATAGTTATAATTTTCATAACTTGTAGGGATAATTGCGAAAGAATCAAGGTGGGGATTTATAAAGATTTAAAGGATTTCCAGAATAACTTCTTCTTTTGAGTTTTAATAATTCTTAAATCCTGCAAATTTTGACAAAGATAAATTCATATTATCAAATTGTTTGAATTAGGATTTTCAGGATTTAAGGATGGACAGGATTTT
>DAOUSR010000100.1 GCA_030627125.1 Thioploca sp. | reverse complement strand
CAAAGGAAATTCACCCACCATTATGACTAGTATAAGACATATCTGTATGGGTATTTTTGACCTTGATACTACTACTTCTGGTAGCCTTGCTAAGAAACGCCGTAAGGCTATTTGGAGTGATGATTACAGGGCTAAACTCGTGTTTGGATTATAATTTTAATGCGGTGGCCCTGCAAACTACATAGTTGCATTGACATCTGACTAGTCCCAAGTATAATAGCTTGATAAAATTAATAACTAAATTGGCAGAAGTTATTAAATTAGACAATCAAATATAATATTTGCTATACTATAGCCTTGATGTATAATAAATTTACTTCTGATTAAAAATTAATAGCACTAAAGATTTTAGGTTAATATTAAGTATTTTAGGATATATATCTCCAAAAAAATTGTTATGCTGAGTAGTGATAACGAAAAAAATTATTGAATTTAACTTCGTAAATTTTAGCCGATTTTCCCAGATAATTCGACAAGACTTATTTAATAGAATTGTTAAAAATGATTACAAAAATGTATTAGAAAAATTTCTAATCTATCAAATAAAAATATTGAAGATGTATATCAACTTATTGATACTCAAAAAAATTTATAATGATATAGCCTTGTTAATCTTGAAACAAAAATAAAACAAGGATAAATAATGAAAATAAAACGCTATTTTGGTACTGATGGCATACGAGGTACTGTTGGGGTTCCGCCTATTACCCCAGATTTTATCCTAAAGTTGGGCTGGGCTACAGGACGAGTTTTAAATAATGGACAGAACAGAAATAAAGTTTTAATTGGTAAAGACACCCGTATTTCTGGATATATGTTTGAATCGGCATTGCAGGCTGGTTTGTCTGCGGCTGGCATGGACATACGTTTACTTGGGCCTATGCCTACTCCAGCCATTGCATATTTAACTAGAACTTTTCATGCAGTTGCTGGCATTGTTATCAGTGCTTCTCATAACCCATTCCAAGATAATGGAATCAAATTTTTTTCTGGTAGTGGTACTAAGTTACCAGATGAAATTGAGTTTGCTATAGAAGCTGAAATAGCAAAAGAAATGCAAACTGTTGCTCCAGATAGATTAGGTAAAGCAGAACGTATTGATGATGCTGCTGGTCGTTATATTGAATTTTGCAAAAGTACCATTCCATTTGATGTTAATCTTAAAGGCTTGAAAATCGTAGTTGATTGTGCTAATGGTGCCACCTATCATATTGCCCCAAATGTGTTTCGTGAATTAGGAGCCGATGTTGAAGTTATAGGTGCTCAACCAAATGGTTTAAATATTAATACTGGTTACGGTACTACTCAACCACAGGCTTTGCAAACAGCAGTTTTATATCAAAATGCCGATTTAGGTATTGCTTTAGATGGTGATGGTGATCGGGTATTGATGGTTGATGCTAAAGGTGAAATAGTTGATGGGGATGAATTATTATTCATTATTGCTAAAAATCGGCATAAAAATAATTTATTGCAAGGTGCTGTTGTCGGTACAGTGATGAGTAATTTAGGTTTAGAGCAAGCTTTTAAGAAACAAGGGATTGCTTTTAAACGTGCTGCAGTTGGAGACCGCTATGTTATAAAAATGTTGCAACAACAAGGTGGTAATCTAGGCGGTGAAGCATCGGGGCATATTGTGTGTCTAGATCGTACTACTACTGGAGATGGTATTGTAACAGCCCTACAAATATTAGAAGTTATTGTAAAAACTGGTTTGCCATTACAAGTTCTGAAATCAGGAATGCAGAAATATCCTCAAGTAATGATTAATGTGCCAATAGACTTACAAACAGACGTTATTTCGCAACAATCAGTTCAATTAGCAGTGCAAACAGCCGAGCAAGAATTACAAGAGCATGGACGAGTATTATTACGTTCTTCTGGAACTGAACCATTAATCCGAGTTATGGTAGAAGGAACGAATAAACAACAAGTAGAAACTATAGCTCACCAATTAGCAGAAACAGTAAAACAAGCAGTACATTCTTAAAATTTCCAATTCACTTTATAAAATTTAGTAAATTTGATAATCATATTATAACTAAATTTTACTAATTATCATTAACGGCGATTTCATGTTCAAACGTTTACGTGGTTTTTTTTCAAATGACCTTTCTATTGATTTAGGTACAGCTAATACGCTGATTTATGTTCGAGGACAAGGAATTGTTCTTAATGAGCCATCTGTAGTTGCTCTCCGTCAAAGTGATCCAAATAATGGAGGTGCTAAAACCATTGCAGCAGTTGGTGCAGAAGCGAAAAGAATGTTAGGGCGTACTCCAGGCCATATCACCGCAATAAGGCCAATGAAGGAAGGAGTGATTGCAGACTTTACGATTACCGAAAAAATGTTGCAATATTTTATTCATAAAGTCCATGATAATAGAGCTTTATATCCATCACCATCACCTAGAGTATTAATATGTGTTCCTTGTGGTTCCACTCAAGTTGAACGTCGAGCAATTCGTGAATCTGCAGCTGGAGCTGGAGCTAGAGAAGTTTATCTGATTGAAGAACCAATGGCAGCAGCAATAGGAGCTGGTATGCCTGTTAGTGAACCTACTGGATCGATGGTACTTGATGTCGGTGGTGGAACTACAGAAGTTGGGATATTATCTCTTAATGGTATTGTATATTCAGAATCAATCCGCACTGGTGGAGACCGTTTTGATGAGGCCATTATAAATTATATTCGTAGGCATTACAGCACCTTGATAGGTGAAGCAACAGCAGAACGGATTAAACATGAGATCGGTTCCGCTTATGCTGGAAAAGAATTACTTGAAACTCATGTTAGAGGGCGTAATTTAGCAGAAGGAATTCCACGCAGTCTAAAATTAAATAGTAAAGAAGTATTAGAAGCACTCCAAGAACCATTGTCTAATATTGTTAGTACAGTAAAAAGTGCATTAGAAAAAATTCCACCAGAACTAGGGTCTGATGTTGCTGAAAAAGGTATTGTGTTAACTGGAGGTGGAGCTTTATTAGCCGAATTTGATAGATTATTAATGGAAGAAACTGGACTGCCAGTAATAATTGCCGATGATCCATTGACATGTGTAGCTCGTGGTGGTGGTAAAGCTATGGAAATGATTGAAGAGCATGGTCCTGGAGTATTTGCTTTAGAAACTAATTAGCAATGAAATTTTCTATCATAGATGGGCGAGCTTTGACTTTAAAAATGATAATGTTCGTATTATTATCAATTACTTTAATTATTTCAGATACCAAATTTGGTTATTTAGTCACAGTACGCACTTATTTATTAGGAATAGTATATCCATTACAATATTTGGTAGATATGCCAATTAGAACTGGTCAATGGTTATCAAAGAGTGCTATTAGCAGAAATCAGCTACTTAGTGAAAATGATAGACTACATAAAGAAAATTTACAGCTACAATTTGAATTACAAAAATTTGAACATGTAAAATATGAAAATAAAAGACTGCGTGATCTATTAAGTTCATCTGAAGAAGTTAGAGAACGAGTCCAAGTTGCAGAGGTATTAGCAGTAGATTTAGACCAATCTAAACGCAATATATTAATTAATAAAGGTAAAAATAGTGGTGTATTTATAAATCAACCAGTAATAGACGCTAAAGGAGTGATTGGACAAGTTACTCAGGTTGGTTTATTTTCTAGTGTAGTTATGCTGATTACTGATCCAGCCCACGAATTACCTGTACAAGTAGTACGAACTGGGTTACGTACTATTGCTAAAGGAATGGGGACTATTAATCGATTATCCTTGTTATATCTATCTAATACTGGACTAAATACTGGAATTAAAGTAGGTGATTTGATTGTTACCTCTGGTATAGGTCAAAAATTTCCAAAAGGTTATCCAGTAGGCACAGTTATCGAAGTAACTCCAGATATAGGTAAACCTTATGCTCAAGTTCATTCTTTGCCAAGAGCAGCTTTAGAACGTAATCGCGAAGTCTTATTGGTATGGGAAATACCACCCACACCCACTATAATTAATAATTAGCTTCTCACCATGAATTTAGCATTACGTCATCACGGTACTTGGGTTATTGTTCTAAGTTTTATTTTTGGATTTATGTTAAATATAATGCCACTACCAACTTGGGCAAGCCCATGGCGACCTAATTGGGTAGCAATGGTATTAATATATTGGTGCATAGCTATTCCACAACGAATTGGAGTTGCAACTGGTTGGTCGGTTGGAATTATTAATGATGTGTTAAATAATACATTATTAGGCCAGCATGCGTTAAGTCTTTGTATTGTATCTTATATTAGTGTAAGACTCCATTTACGAATTCGGCTATTTCCAAAATTTCAACAAGCAATTAGTATCTTTGGATTAGTAATAATAAATCAATTATTAAATGCATGGATATATAGTATTTTTACTGATTTTCAAATACATTGGTCTGTTATCTTTCCTGCCATTACTAGTATGATATTATGGCCTTGGTTATTTGTCATTCTGCGTGATATGCGACGTACTCATAGAGTTTTTTAGTAGCTTATTTTGAATTTAAGCATTCATTAATTAACCACCAAAAATGCCCACCTTTATTCTTAAAGATTCTGCTCGTGAAAACAAAATTTTCTATTACCGAATAGTAATTGCTTGGATATTAATGTTCTTAGGTTTATTGCTTATTGTAACCCGTCTCATTTTTTTGCAAGTAGCCGAATATGAGCATTACGATACCTTATCAGAAAAAAATCGCATTAAAATTTTACCTATAGCTCCTACTCGTGGTCTTATTTATGACCGTAATGGGGTATTATTAGCAGATAATCGTGTTTCCTACAGCCTAGAAATTATTCCAGAAAAAATTAAAGATATTGATTTTATTATTGCAAAACTTAGTAAAATAATTACTATAGAAACAGATGATATTGAACGTTTTAAAAAGCAATTACATAAGTCTCATAATTCAAAAGGAATTCCTTTACGTCATCGACTAACAGAAGAGGAAATGGCACGTTTTTCAGTACAAAGGCATAGCTTTCCATATATTAATATTACCAGTAATTTAAGTCGTCATTATCCACTTGGGGCTACTGGAGTCCATGTGATAGGTTATGTTGGTAGAATCAATAAAAAAGAGCTTAAAAATATAGACAAATCTGAATATTTGGGTAGCAATTATATAGGTAAAGTTGGAATAGAAAAATACTATGAAAAAGAATTGCATGGTACAACTGGATTTCAACATGCAGAAATTAATGTTAAGGGCCGTGTAGTCCGTATATTAGAACGTAGTCCGCCAATACCCGGTAAAAATCTTTATCTCAATATAGATATTACTTTACAAAAATATGCTGAAAGCTTAGTTGCTAAAGAACGAGCTGCTATTGTCGCTATTGAGCCTTCCAGTGGTGGGGTTTTAGCTTTAGTAAGTATGCCTTATTACGATCCTAATCTATTTGTAAATGGAATTGATTTTAAAACTTATAATGAATTACTTAATTCCCCAGATCGTCCTCTTATTAATCGTGCTATTCGTGGTCAATACCCACCCGGTTCTACTATAAAACCTTTTGTAGGATTAGCTGGTTTAGAATATGGAATTAGAACTAAACATAGTCGCACATGGTGTCGTGGTTGGTTTAGTTTTAAAGGACAAAAACATCGTTACCGGGATTGGAAAAAAAGTGGACACGGTAGTGTAAATTTTCACCAAGCTTTAGAACAATCTTGTGATGTTTATTTTTATTCGTTATCTCATGACCTTGGTATAGAACGTTTACATAAATTTATGAATCGATTTAATTTTGGCAAGCGAACTGGTATAGATGTAGCTGGCGAAATGAGTGGTTTAATGCCATCTAAAGAATGGAAACGTCGAGTATTAGGTAAGCTTTGGTATCCTGGTGAAACTATTATTGCTGGTATTGGGCAAGGTTTTATGTTGGCTACCCCACTCCAACTTGCTGTTGCCACTGCTACTTTAAGTAATCGCGGTCAATTTAAGCAACCTATGGTAGTATTTGCAATGGATGACGCTAAGTTTAATGAAATGAATGTTGTCCCGCCGAGTAATAAAGCAACTATCACACTTAAAAATGATAATTATTGGAATACAGCAATTGGTGGTATGAAAGCAGTAGTACATAGTCGTAGAGGAACTGCCAATAAAATTGGTAGGAAATCTAGTTATCGCTTTGCTGGTAAAACTGGTACTGCGCAGGTAATAAAAATTAAACAATCTGAAAGTTATAATGCCAGAAGATTAGCTAAGAAATTTCATGATCATGCATTATTTGTAGCTTTTGCTCCTTTGAAAAATCCTCGTATAGCAATAGCAATAATTGTAGAAAATGGTGGTGGTGGTAGTAAAACAGCAGCTCCAATTGCTAAAAAAGTTTTGGATTACTATCTTTTACAAGGTTCATCATCTAAAGATAAGTAATTTTATAGCAATTCTTAATTAACTTCAAGATAAATATCAAGTTGTTGTATCGATATAATTCATCCAATTGGGATATCCTATAATACGTTAATAATGAAGCTAACTTTATTGAATATTTATTTCAACTGGTTTTGGATCATAGACGAGTTCTCCATTATCTAAGCGATAGCCTACATAAATATGCAATTCTCCAGCAGTAAATTGGGCCGTTTGAAATAATTCTATCTCATGCTCTGCTTCTAATACCAAATGAGTTAATGCTGGTAAAGTAAATCTATCCCATTCTTGCCAAGTATCATTATCTAACACGAAAAAATTAATCTGCCCATCAACTTCATATGCTGCAACAGCCACAATATCAGCTTCTTGAGTTCGATGCTCAACATCTGGGATAATCTGTATCTTCACTGCTGCTAAATCATTAGTAGTAACCGATATAACATCCTGAATATTATCAAATATTTCACCATGTACAGTAACGTCAGATATATTTACAACATCTATCGTAAGGGTTTCAGCACCCTGAATTGTAATATCATAGCTTGAGTTAGTCTCAAAATCTAATGCTTGTTTGACCCTTAATATATTATTATCATCTAACCAAAAATATTCATTTTCTAACAATTTAAGTTCATAATCATCAACATCAGTCCAAATTCGTCCTACGATGCTTTGATTATTTTCTAACACTGAACTTCTAGTTAAATGAATCTTTGGTACTTTTTCAACCAGAGTAATTTGAATAATAAATTCTTTTTGAACATTGTCTCCACTAATATCTGTAGTTTGAATTGTAATAGGATGAGTGTTCTCAAGAAATTTATCAGCAATGATTCTAATATCTGTAAATTCTGGCATAAAATTAGTTACATGCAACTTGTTGCCAACAACTCTAAAATAACCATTAGAATTAACGAGACTATAAATAAATTGTTCTCCCTTATCTAAATCAACAGTGAAAAAAGTACCTATAAAGTTAGTGCCAGCTTCATCAATAGTAAGTGTAATGTCTGTTGGTGGATTATTTGGTTTTACTTCCAGCTTGGCAATTTTACTAATAAAACGTTCATTAGCATTGATTTGATAACCTAACTCAACTTCAAATACACCGGTCATATTAGTAAGGCTTCCTGCAAATAAGCTAATTTCTATCTCTTCTTGTAACTGAATTTGCTTACTAACAGTGATAGGAAAAGTAATTAAAGAATTATTAGCAGATGGATTCCAATTATAAATAGCAATAATATCAGCCAATTGATTTATATGTTGTTGTAACGGTTTGATATATCCTACTAATTTAAAGCTTTCTGGAGCATTTATACTAACATTGTTGCCAGATATTCCGCCTTCAACTTGAATTTTTCCTGTCGCACTAAAGTCTTTAATACCACCACATTGCAAATTATAGGTGACAAATTTATTATCCGGATCATTCGTCTCCAAAATTAATTTTGCAGTATATTTAGTAACTTCAATGGGAATACACTGAATTAGTAATGTATGCACTTCATCAATTATCGAAAATGGTGCAACACCTTCAATAATTTCAAATACATTGGAATTAATACTAGTGCTTATTACATTAAGGGTTTCCGTTCCTGCCTGTGAAATAATGATAGCAGTAGTAATTGGCGTTTCTAAAGTTGTGTTACCTATTTCTATAATACTATTTGGTTCAGGTTCAGATTGGTAAACTGGTGCAACTTTCTCAACTATCCGAACTATCCCATTACATTCTAATTCATAAGTTATTTGTTCTTTAACATTAGTAGTTAAGGCTAAAATGGCAACATATTTACCTTCATTTATAGGTTTACATTGCACATCTAAGATATGAGTTCCATTCTCAACCTTAAATGGAGATTTATCTATTTGAAATATTTCATTATTATCAATAATTATGCCGGTTATTTCAAGAATTTCATTACCAGTATTGGAAATTATTATAGAAGTAGTAGCAGAGGTTCCTACAATAGCACTCATTGTTAAAACAGTATTGGGTGGTGGTTCCGAATTATAGATTGCTCTACCAGTTTCACCAGTTTCACCAGTGCATTTTAGCTCATAAGTAACTGTATTTTGCATTGGATCGTTAATAGTTAGGTTCAATTCTGCTTTACGTTCACCTGCGACGGTAGGCCGACATTGGAGCGTGAGTTCATAATTGGAGTCTTCTCGCTGCACTATAGGATCAATAATGAAATCACCAGCATGTTCGCCAACCAGTTGATAATTTAATATTTCCAGACCTTGGTAATTAAAAATAGTAAGTGTAGTTGCAATAGTTTCTGCTATTTTACTTGCCCCAATATCTATAGTACTGTTTGGTTTAGGATTTGAGTCATAACGTATTTTTTGCTTTATTCCAGTGCAAGTTAATGAATACTGGGCTTTTCTAGCAACTTCTGTAACCAAGTAATTAATTTCTAAAATACCTTCCCTAATTCCAATTTCAGTTGAAGTGCATTGAATTGCGATAATATTGGAATCAGTACTAATTGAAAAATCTGCATTGTTAAGAACCGATATATCGGTAATTTCAATATCTGGTCTCAGTATCGTTATATTAGCAGTGGTAGATGGTGTGCCTAATTCGCTACTACCCATATCTAACAGACTATTTGGTTTGGGGTTAGAAAATACATCTGATAAAGTTGTGGCTGAAATTTCAGTGCTAGGTATACTAGTTGCAATAGGGTTGTCTGAATTGATATTAGTTTCTACCACAAAATAATAATCTGTATTTGGTGCTAAATTATTTATTTCCTCTTCATACTTGGTTGCTGAATTATTATTAACCACCATGATTTTTTTAATCTTATCATATAGCCCTCCCGGAGTGGTTGCGTATTTAATGGTATAACTGCCAGTAGCAAATTGATAAGTGATAGCCGTCCATTGCAAGGCCACCGTTGTGGGAGACACAGTAGTGACTTTAACATCATTTGGCGGAACCGTTTGAGTTGTATCCCAATCAGAATCAAGAGAATTTAACAAAAAATTGGTAGAATTGGTTAATTTATTATAACCTAAATCTAATTCAGTTAAATTTATTAAGTTAGTAAATGATGTGGGAATATTGTTAAGCTGATTATTGTTCAGTTTTAATTTTATTATATTGGAGCTAAGATTAGGAATCGAAGCGTTTAATTGATTATTACTTAAATCTAAAGTTTGGAGATTTGTTAATGGACTTAAATCTGGAATAGTTCCAATTAGATTATTATTACTCAACTCAATTGCCGTGACATTATCTAAATCACAGGTAATTCCAGCCCAGCCACAAGGATTATTGGTTTTGTTCCATTTGTTATCAATATTCCAATTTTTGCCACCAGTAGTTGCGTATAAAATTAACAAAGTTTGGCATTCTAATTCTGGAATATTTACTTGCTCTGCACAGTCAGTTGCATCAACTTCATCAGTTACGACTTCACCAGTAATGAAAAAATTATATGGATTATCTTGGTAACTAAAATTAAATAATACTTCTCCAGCAAAAGTGTTAATACTAGCTACATCTAAGCTAATAGTAAAATTTGCAGTTTCATCTTTATCAATAGTGACAGGTTCAAAATTTTTGGCTATACTAAATACCTCATCACCTTTTACTTCTAATTGCCACAAATTAACCGAAGTATCACCAATATTTTTTACGGCAAAAGTTTTTGTTATTGAGTTGCCTAATATAACCTTGCCAAAATTAAAATCGCTATTATCAGCAATAATATTGTTAGTAATATCTACAACTTGAATTTGTGGTAATGCAAGCGTTGATACAGTAAATTCTTCACTAGTGCTTATTAATTCATTTTTCTGATTATCATGCGGTTTAGTAACACTTGCTATGGTAAAATTATAGACAGTTGCTGGAGATAAATCACTAATTGTAATGTTATTATCAGTAGTAGCTAAAGTATAATCATTACTTTCAGAGCTAAAATATTGAATTTGATAATAATCCAAACTATAAATGATAGGATTCCATTTAATTTCAATACTAGTTGGAGATTTAGCAGTAGCGGTTATATTTGTAGGTGGGATAGTTTGGGTATTCATCCAATCTGAGTCTTTACTAGTAATAAATTCTTGCAAAGTAGCATCTGCTGTTAATTTATTATAACCTAAATCCAGAGCGGTTAGATTAGTAAGATTCTGGATGGAAGCTGGAATATTACCTTCCAATTGGTTATTTTGTAACCGAAAAGTTTGTAATTTAGTTAGCTGACTTGCATCAGGGATATTAAAACTTAGGCTATTATCATTTAATTTTAAAGATTTTAAATTAGTTAGCTCGCTTAACTCTGGAATTTTGCCAGTTAATTGATTATTACTTAAATCTAAAGTTTGGAGATTTGTTAATGGACTTAAATCTGGAATAGTCCCAATTAGATTGTTATTGCTTAACTCAATTGCTGTTACATAACTCCTCGTGGCAGTGGTCGCAGCACAGGTAATTCCAGCCCAATCACAAGGAGTATTAGTTAAATTCCAATTGCTATTATCGAGCCAATTATTACCACCAGCAGTGCTATAAATTTTTCTCAAGGTTTCACATTCATTTTGTGGTATTTCTGTGACACTTGCACAAAACCCGATTATTTTCACCAAACTAGCAGTTTCAGCAGGATTTACAAAGTCGTTAATACTAGCCTCTTCAAAGAAAGCTTCAATTAAGAACTCTTCACCTAATGTAGCTTGAGGAATATTTAGGACAATATCTTTTCCTAATAGGCTAAAGCAGGTTCCATTTGGCGGTAATTGTATTAAAAATCTAACTGAATCATCACCTTGACTTCCACCACTAATTCTACTTACAACTACATCGGCTGATGAATTGACTAATGTTGAATTTAACTGTTTTCCCCACGTAACGCCATTAGTTAATACAAGTTGATAATAATAATTTTGTTCAATTATTCCTTCGGT
>DAOUSR010000173.1 GCA_030627125.1 Thioploca sp. | reverse complement strand
CAATCTTTAAATTGAATCAGGGACAGCAACATAATTCCATTTTGGTAAAAAATCATCAAATTTAATTTTCATATTTTCTTTAAAATTATCAGCATATTTACGTCCAGTTTCAAAAATTTTATCAAGGACAGAACTAAATACTTTAAGTCCTTTGGATGTTGATGCCTTACCTATTAAATCATTGAAAATATAATAACGGGCAACTGCCACCACAAAGTAATAGTAATTGTGTTGAATTTGGATATTCGGTTTGACCGTGATTTAACCACCATTGACGAACACATTCACAGGCAAATTCAGATGTATCTTTACTAACACCTAAAGTTATATAACCAACATTACGATTTACATCATATAGTCCATGAGGAACAATTTTGCCATCTGCTTGTGAGGCAAAGTCATGATCATAAACATTTATAATATCTTGCGTATAAACTTTTCCTTGACGAAAGAAATTTCCGATTAATTCTTTTAACATCCATACTCATAACTGGATTACCAGCATCATGGTATTCTTGATTAAGACGTTTAATATTTTAAAATTGCTCATCACGATCTGGAATGTTTACCAGCTTCTGACTTAAATGCTTGACGGCGACAAAAGTTATGTTTTTTTAACAGCTTATCAACCACTGTCACACTTACTGAAAACTCTTTGTTTTTTAGCTTGTTAACAATTGATTGGCGAGATTGTCCACTTTATGGTTTCATCCATTGGAGAACCTGCTGTATGTTCTTCTATGATTTCTAAGAAGGCTTCATCTATTCCATCAGATGTTTCTATGATTGATTTACGCCCAGCACCAACTTCTCTAATGCGAGCATTTTCTTTAGATAGGTCTTTGTCTAAATCTTCCATGTAAAATTGTACGATTATCGCAGCTAAATAGTTCCCGTATATAACTTGCACCACCATAACCTAGTTTTTCAGTCTCTATCGCAGCATAATGACGGCGGTTCTGATAAACTATTATAGAAGTCACACATTTTTACTTCAATTTCTGGTAAGTACTTTTGTATTTTCATAGTAAGTATGATACACAATTTGGCATTTATTACCAGCTTGAGTTTAGGATTTTATAGAATCCTCATTCCTTATGATGTTATTGCCAACTGGAGTACCACTAACCTTGTAGGGGCAATCCATTGTGGTTGCCCGGAAAAAATATTATCTTACTTAATGATTTTTCATCGTATAACAACCAGTTGTCCGAACTGCCCCCTCACAAATCCCAGCGTGCGAAATTCCCGCATTGGGCTTTTCAAAGTTACTCGCTTTCGCACTCTATACCTTTCAAAATCTCATTTCAAGCTGAGTTGGCTACTTAATAATACGAGGTTTAGTAAAAATCTAATTAGGTCATTAAAAGCCTGCCAATTGTAACTTTGGCTTCGACGATTTAGCCACTTGATTAAGCTTTCCCCAAAAAGCTACCAAGTGCCTTGGAGTTGCCAACTAAACCGTAGTAGTTATAGTAAGTACCGAAGCATAAATTTCATGATATAATGAAAGGCTAAAATAACTCAAATAAAAAGAAACGCAAATGCGATAAGAATAGAGTGAGCGTTATGGATAATGCCTCTATACACAAGCGGTAAATTTTTAGCTTGTATACCTGAATGGGAAAGGTATTAATAAAAATTTTACCAACTTATAGCTCTGAATTAAACATCATTGATGATTTTATGGGTAGGGATTCTTTATCAAATATGATTTGCTTTCTGATTATATATATAAAATTATGCTTCTGTACTTAAGGTTTAAAAAAACGTTATAACAATTATATTATATGTGAATTAAGAGCTAAAATTATGTGTCTTTTAAAAACAATGAGTTAAAAAATTAGCTATTAAAAATCTCTAAAATTATGATTTTAATTATTTTATTTTTAAAATAATTTTTTAGCTCTTAATTCACATTTAAGAATTACTATATATTCGTATTGATTTTTTTCTTTGATAATTATATTATTTATAATACACAATAATTTGCGAGAATTATAAAAATGGCATTTATTACTAATATTAAATTAAAATACAAATTAATTTTAATCGTATTATTACCGTTATTAGGTTGGTTGTATCTTTCGGTTGGTTTAGTATTTGAAGATATAAAAATTAATCATGAAACTAAAGGACTAGTAGAATTAACTCAACTATCAATAAATCTTAGTGATGTTGTCCATGCAATTCAGTTAGAACGAGGTGCAAGCAGTTTATTTTTAAAAAAAGCAGGCAGCCAATTTCAAACTGAACTATCTGCATACCGTACCCAAACTGATGATGCAATTGTTAAGTTTTATGAGTTACTAAAAAACGTCAACCTTTATGATTATGGTGATAAATTCAAAATCGAATTAGACCATGTACTAGAAATGTTAGAAAAATTTGCATCTATTAGAAGTTTAGTTTCCAAATTAGCTATTTCACAACCTGAAGCAGTTAAGCGTTATACTGAAATTAACAATAAAGTATTTGATTTTGTTATAGAATCAACCCATATCTCTAGTCATCGAGATGTTTTCCCTTTGAAAATGGCTTATGTAAATCTATTGCGAGCCAAAGAAAAAGCCGGTTTAGAACGTGCCTTATTATCCGCCATATTTTCTCAAAAAATTATAGAAGCACAACAGTTTGGCCAATTTAAAACACTAGTGACTGCTCAAGATACTTATATAAACCACGATGTAATGCGGTATTTAACTGAAGAACAAAAAAGTTTTCTAAAAATTAAATTATCATCTGGTAAAATTATTGATGAAACCAATAGAATACGGGATATTATCTACACAGCTAATTTAGCCAAAAATATATTGCCAGAAGAAATTGATCCAAAATATTGGTTTTCTGTACAGACTGATAAAATTGAGTTATTAAAACAAGTTGAGGATAAACTAGCAAGCGATTTATATGCAAAATCTAAAGCTAAACACGCAAGTAACAACACAAAATTAAAATATCTTTTATTATTAATTATTCTTAAACTAGGCCTAATCATCGGTTTTTTGACTATTCTATTAAAAAATACCACAAGTCGTTTAAATCTAGCGGTAAAATTAGCTAATTCCATATCCGCTCAAAAATTAGACAATGAAATTGTAATAGATCAGAAAGATGAAATTGGTCAATTGTTACAAGCCTTGGCGAGTATGCAAGCCCAACTATTTGCAAGGATGCAACAAAATAAATCGATAACTGAAAAAGCGATACGAATTAATCAAGCTTTAGATAGAGCTACTACCAATATTTTAATCACCGATGCTAATTATGATGTCATTTATCTTAATAAAGCTGCCCAACATATGTTTACCAAATATGAAGCTGTAATTAGGACTAAAATCCCTCATTTTGATGCTAACCAGATATTAGGCTCCAATTTCACCCTGTATCATAAGGATGATTACGCTCATAAACGCGAAACATTAGAACATATTAAAGGCTCGCATCGTACCAGGATTGCTATTGAAGAAATGACTTTAGATCATATTATTACTTTGGTGACTAATGATAAGGGTGAAAAGCTTGGAATTATTATTGAATTCAATGATCGAACTGTAGAAGTCGCTATTGAAAAAGAAATAAATACTGTTATCCAAGCTGCCTCGGTTGGTGATTTTGGCCCCCGTATTAGTTTAAAAAATAAAGAAGGCTTTTTTAAAATATTCGCCACTAGTATCAATGATATTATCAGCTTCAATCAATCTGTTATCAAAGATATCATGCACATTATTTCCGCATTGGCTGAAGGTAATTTAACCCAAAAGATTGAAAATGATTATGTTGGTGCATTCGATCAGTTGAAAAATGATGTTAACACTACAGTTACTAAGCTAACAGAAGTTATAACCGCAATGTTACAAACAGCTAAAGTGGTTAATGATGTTGCCGATAAAATCTCGCAAAGTAATTTAAGTCTGAGTAAGCGTACTGAAGCTCAAGCCGCCTCATTAGAGGAAACCGCCTCTAGTATGCAAGAAATGACTGCTACAGTGCAGCAAAATGCCAATAATGCTACTCAGGCAGTTGAATTAGCTAATAAAGCCAAACAAAAAGCCAAAGATGGTGGAGAAATTATTAGCTCAACTATACTAGCAATGGCCGAAATAAATATCAGTAGTAAGAAAATATCTGATATAATTGGAGTTATTGATGAAATTGCTTTCCAGACTAACTTACTATCCCTAAATGCTGCTGTAGAAGCTGCTCATGCCGGAGAACAAGGCAAAGGTTTTGCAGTAGTTGCGGCCGAAGTTAGAAATTTGGCTCAACGTAGTGCGGCGGCAGCTAAAGAAATTAAAATTTTAATTAGGGATAGTGCTGCTAAAGTTGAAGAAGGTACTAAATTAGCAAATCAGTCTGGCGAAATTTTGGTAAAAATTGTTTCTGCCAGCAAAAAAGTTAGCGACATTATTTCAGATATTGCTTCAGCTACTAGAGAACAGTCATCTGGCATCCATCAGATAAATATGGCTGTATCTCAAATGGATGATATGACTCAACAAAATGCAGCTTTAGCCGGAGAAGCTTCATCAACTGGTAATCTGATAAAAGAACAAGCTCAAAAATTGGAAGGTCAAGTAGCATTTTTTTATGTGGGTGACTTAGAATTACCTACAGTAAAAATTGCTCAATCAGATACAGATTATTCAGCAAAAAGTTATAATAGTCTACCAACTTCAGAAAATGATGGAGATTGGGAAGATTTCTAAAGTTGAATTTATTCCGATTCCAAGATAAATCTTTAAGAGTAAAAAAATTTTATACATATGCCACAACATTTAGCATGGTTAGAAGGAGTTCGTCACTGTCCTTCTCCAAATTATGATACAAGACCTTCTGATATAGAATTATTAGTTATCCATTCTATAAGTTTGCCACCAGGTCAATTTGGAGGGCCTTTTATTGACCAATTATTCACTAATTCTTTAGATGAAAATGTGCATCCTTATTTTGCTAGTATTATTAATTTAAGAGTCTCAGCTCATCTATTAATTCGACGTGATGGTGAAGTAGTACAATATGTTCCCTTGCATAAACGATCTTGGCATGCTGGAGTATCAAATTTTAAGGGACGTACTAAATGCAATGATTTTTCAATTGGGATTGAACTTGAGGGGTGTGATGATGTACCTTATACAGATATACAATATCAAAAGTTAGCTGAGATAACTAAGATATTACAACAAGTTTGGCCTTCATTAACCCAAATTGTTGGTCATTGCGATATTGCACCTGAACGCAAAACTGATCCAGGACCACTATTTGATTGGGGGCGATTTAAAAATTCCATAAGGTAAATATTAAATATGATAACTCAGAAAGAAGCATTACAATTAATTGATATTTCAGCAAATATAACTTCTAGTATTGCTCAAGCAAGAGCTGCTAATGGGGATATTTTGACAGAAGAAGAATTAAAGGGTTTATTCAACACTTGCGTGGATATGGTGCATGTGAAATTTGAAAGTTTTCCCACTGTGGAGCAAGATGCAGATGAAAAATTTGCTACCATTGGTGAAATGCACCGTATTTTTTCAGATAAATTAGCTAATCTTGAGAAAAAAAGCGGTGATTTTGATAACGAAAAGTTTGCTACGATTAGTGAGATGCATCGTGTGTTTGCAGAAAAACTTAATTCTATCGAACGTCGATTAGCTGCAATACCAGTGCCACGAACTAGCAGAAGGCCAGTTTAAGTTTTTAGGTTGGATTAGCAAAATAATTAAACATAATAACTGTGGTTAAAATGTGAGATTATTACTAATCCAGCCTATATCAGTCACTTCTGCGAAGAACTTTTCTTAATATGATGTATAGGAACAGATGTCTTAGGTTCATCAATATAGTGAGGACGAGATTGATTGGTTATCCCTTGAGCTTCTGCTAATTCTTGTTCCCGAGCTGTAATTAAAGCTAAACACATGCGCACATCATTAAATGTCAGTTCTGTTAAAGGATATTCCTGTCCGGCTGATGGGGTTATTTCTTTGATAATGTTAGTCAATACTTTACGCATTGATACCATAATTTGTTGTTCTTTAGATAATTCGTCAAAATTCATAAATGGTCTGCCTTTAATTTTACTAGAAAAATTTATTTATTAAATATAGAATTTTACAATTAAATGTATTATATATCAATGCAAATTAAAAAATTGATATTTATGTCGAATTTAATTAAAAATTGCTATACTTAAGACTAGCATAATATTTTAGTAACTACTAAATATATAGTGGTAGGTGTTGAGAATAAATTGCGTAGAGAAAACATTATGACCTTGCTTACGAACAGAAAGAATATTGTAGACGTGCGTAGGTAGACTCCCTGATGGAGTACAGAACACTAACCATAAAGGATTTGCCCCTACATATATGATTTGTAGGTGGTAATCTCTTGTGGTTACACTAACTAATTTTCTTAAATTAATGGCATTTGAGCAGTTACTTATGGGTATTTACCATTATACACCATAACAGGTTATTTGACCAATTTGATGTACTTCCAATTTTGGTTCTGTAATGTCAAAAATACTTGCCTACTTTGAACTGTTTCGTGTGCATCTTTCAACGTAAAATCACGTCCACAGCATTCGCATTGGCAAGTACTTCTCATGGTCTGGTTTGGATAATTTTTTAAGAGTTTAGCCTTTGTGACCTACCACCACGAGGATGTTTCACATCTTTGGGAATTCGTAGTTTTCTTATATCCATCTTGATGGTTTATGTATCACTATTTAATCCCAAACGAACACGCAACTGTGCATTTTTTCAGTTGGTTCTTCTAAAAGTTTTGCTATTAATTAGTGATTCTATCTCGTTTGGTAATTCTTTCATCTTTTTTTTAACTATACCTTTTTTTATTTTTTGCTATGGTAGGTAGGTAGGTCACTCAATGCCATTAAGTTAAGGATTTTACATTTAATATCAATTAGATAAATTAGGTCAATCTTTTTATTAAGCAAAAATTGTACCTTAATAAATATTTT
>DAOUSR010000007.1 GCA_030627125.1 Thioploca sp. | reverse complement strand
TCTATATAAACTAAGAACTTGTTCCCGTACTTTAGAATCCGTTTCACCTTGATTTATAAAATCTTCAGCATGGTTAATTCCAAGTTTATAATATTCTAATTCTTTAGTAAGATCACCCTGTTCTCCATAGGTAATACCTGTATTTCTATATAATATAAGAACTTCTTCCCGTACTTTAGAATCCGTTTCACCTTTATTTATAAAATCTTCAGCATGGTTAATTCCAAGTTTATAATATTCTAATCCTTTAGTAAGATCACCCTGTTCTCCATAGGTAATACCTGTATTTCTATATAAACTAAGAACGTGTTCCCGTACTTTAGAATCCGTTTCACCTTTATTTATAAAATCTTCAGTGTATTTGATACCTTGTTCGTAATGAGTCAAACCTTCTGCCGATTCGTTAAATTTATTTTTTGCTATTTCTCCAGACGTGGTTTGTAACCACAGAATAGCAAAACGCAAGGTAGATAATTGTTGAGGTGTATTATTTTCTTGTTTTAATTGAGTTTGGAAATCTTGCTCAAATTTGCTGACACGCTTACGCCATTCTTCCAAATCTAAAGCTTTGAACTCCATAATTTCGGGATCAGCTTTATAATATATTTCTTTGATAATTTGGACAGCTAAAGTATGTTGTTCAGTAGTGAGACTATTACCAAAATATTCATTGACTTTTTCTTCGGCACGTTGTTCTGGGGTTTCGTTAGACATAGTATTTTTTTTTAATAGAAAATTGGTTATAATAGGAGCGCAAACTTTAGTTTGCAAAGCAAGATAAATCTTGCACTCATAATATTGCTATAGATAATCTTGGAATTAATAAAACCATCTGCTATCATTGTATATTATTACCGTAGATTTCCACAATATTTTGGATACTTTAAATTGTGATAATTTTATTCAAACCTGTCAGATTTTAAAAACCTAGCAGGTTTAGAAGCTTAGTATCTCGTATGAAACATAACACCTATGACTGATAACTCAAACCGTAATCTCGATTTCCAATTTTACTTTTTACTGCGTACTTCCTGGTGGCAAGATGAACAATACATACAAGAACCATTACAAGAATTCGATACACTCCACGAAAAAGGCATCAAAATTGATACCGATAAACGTTTATTTAGACGAGTTCCAAAAAAAGCCCAAATTCCCCTAGAAAATTGGCAAGCTGAATTAATCAAAAGCTGGAATAATATCTGTGAAATATATCGCAAAGCAGATAATTTAGAAGAAAATGAAGTTTCGCAATACTGTCAAAATAATTTATTAGGCGTAGCCCTCGTTATCATGGACGAAAGCCTTGAGCGACACAAAGTAACACTAGATTTATATAATTCCCAAAAATCTGGAATAGCATCATATAATTATAATACCGAATCAATATTCAGTATCCAAGATAAAATCGGTAACATGAAAGCCCCAGCCACTTTACACGCCTTTACCCCAAGTATCGATGGACGTGTGAAAACAGACAATTGGAGCTTAAACCTAGATAAAGAATTACCATATCTAAAAGAAATATCCACCGCCATCAACAATCCAGTATTTGTCGTCTACGGATTAGCTCATGGTGATGCAGAAACAGCAAATGGCCAACTCCAAAATTGGATAATTCCATTACAAGAAGTTCTGTGCGGAGATATTGATAAAGAAGTAAAAACTACAGCAATTTTAAATGGAATAATAGCTCGTTTTATTATCAACGAATCAGTATTTGAAACTTTAGACTATGAAGCTAAAAATTTACGTTTTATTCTGCAAAAAGAAACGACTCATAATATTAATTTAATTCAGAAATTTGAGGTTAAAAATATACCTAATAGCATACTTGAAACTCAACTACGTGACATGGAAAATCGAGTAGTAGATACAGATCATATGTTAGGACGGTTTAAGCAAGCTATAAAAACCTTAGAAATAAATCAGGTAAATTTTAAATGGCGTTTACATCATATTCAACAAGAAGAGAAAAATTGGAAGATTGACTGGCAATACAAAAATCAATATCCACCACTATTAGAACCTTTACACACCAGTTTAGAGAATTTACAAAATCATGTTGTTTATATTAAAGGTAAACTAACTCAACTCAAAGGTACTTGTATTAGATGGCGTTCTTTCATCACCGAACATCGGCATATTGTAACCGAAAATTTGGCTCTATTAGCTAATTTCATCATTTTGTTATTAGCATTGGGCGAACTGTCAAAAAGCACTGTAGCAGAAGACAGTTATTGGACTCCGTTATTAAATTTCTTATCTTTGTTCTTGAACCATCCAGTTACCTATATAATTATTATTGTGATATTTTCATATATTGGACTAAAATATTACTTTAAAGAAATATATAAAAGGTTTAAATATAAAGCAAAGCAATCAAACAGCATTAAAAATATATTTAAATGGTTAAAAATTTCTAAAATAACTATCCCAAAAAATTCAGAAAAGGAATAAATTATGAGTGATTTACGCACTATGCTAGAAGAATATATTACTGATATTAATGAAATTTTACAATCCTGTGCAAATGATGATGAAATAAGAAATGCTGCTATCGAAAAATGGCAATCAGACGATCGAAGATTTTTAGTGTTTACAATGACAGATGCTGGCAACATGTTGCTTGCACCAATACCGCCTAAAAACGCTGGAGGATGTGATATAAATATTTCCAATGAATTACCATCATCACCACCCCAATTAACTCCTGTAAAAGATGACACAGTTTCAACAGCCAAAGAATCTGAACAGATACCTAATATTAAGAAATAAGCATAAAAAAAGAATAAACCACTTGATGTAGAGACAAGGCATGCCTTGTCTCTACAAGAAAACTTGATAGATAAAGTCTAACATCTCTTGGAGAAAGAAAAATTATGGAAAAAATTTTAATTGTAGATGATAATACTAGTTTAAGAAGAATGTTGCGTCTTAATTTGGTTAAAGCTAAATATGAAACGCTTGAAGCAGAAAATGGGACTGCTGCCTTAAAACAAATAAAAGACTGTACTCCTGATGTAATTTTGCTAGATGTGATGATGCCTGGTATGACTGGCTTTGAAGTTTGTAAAGAACTGCGTAGTGATCCTAAAAATTCAGTAATTTATATAATTATGCTCACTGCTATGAGTGATAGCTCTGATAAAATAACTGGACTTGATATTGGGGCTGATGATTATCTAATAAAGCCATTTGAAATTGAAGAGTTATTAGCTAGAATTCGGGTTGGTATTCGTAGTTGTCAAGACAAACGCTATGCAATTATGGATACTTTAACTCAATTATACAATAGACATTTTTTTGATGTACATCTTATTAAAGAGATAAATAACGCATTACTCTATCAACACAAATTATCATTAATTATGTTAGATATCGACCATTTTAAACAGGTTAATGACACTTATGGACATGATATTGGTGATTTAGTATTGGCCGAATTAGCTATAATTTTAAATGATCATTGTCGTCAAAACGATATTCCTATCCGTTGGGGAGGAGAAGAATTTATGGTGTTACTGCCTGATACAGATAAAAAAGGAGCTGAAAAACTGGCAGAAAGAATTAGGTGTACAATTGAAGCATATGATTTTACAACAGCCGGACATCAAACAGCTAGTTTTGGAGTTGCTGCACTAACAAATGATTATAAAACTCTAATTAAACATGCAGATAATGCTCTCTATAAAGCTAAAGAAAGTGGCAGGAATATTGTAGTAGTCGCAAATGATGATTAACTTATTCATAAATTAAAATTAGGTATATAAATATGATTGGACGTATTATTGTAGGTATATTAAATATTATTATGATATTACCAGTTTACGCTACACTTATCGTAAATCCGGTAAATTTGCCTATTTCTAATTTGGAAAATGATATTTATTCACTTGAATTTGATAGACTTACTACTGAACATAGTATTAAATATTGCCTTGATATTACAATTGACCAAAATTTTTATTATGAGATTATATTAGATAATGGAATTACTTGGGGAAGCAATATTAATCCAGTAGCGATTGAAAATGCGGTATTAATCAATAATGGGAAACAAGATAGTAGTACAGCTACATTTTTTGTCAGAGCTAATTCAAAACCAATAGTATCGGGAACTTGTCTAAACTTAGATACAGAATTAGTTATAAATGTTCCGTTAGCTCCATTAGGCACAGAATTTACTATTACCACTACGATTAAAGACCCAATATCGGGAGTTAATTTAAGTGTTCCAGAAACAAAAAGTTTAGTCAAATTAACCAAATCTTGCAGTAATATAACCGAAATTCCTCAGATTGAATGTGAAACTCTAGTTGAATTATACAATAACACTTATGGTAATAATTGGACTGACAGCTATAACTGGAATTTGACTAATACTCCATGTAGTTGGGAAGGTGTAAGCTGTATTAATCAACATGTGATAACGATTGAAAGACAAACCAAAAATTTAACTGGCTCTTTACCAGATTTAAGTGCTTTGACTGAACTACAAACTCTTGATTTAAAAAATAATAAATTGCTTGACAGAATTCCAAAATTAGACGCTTTAGTTAATTTACAATCGATTGATTTAGCTAATAATCAGTTAACTGGCAATATTCCTAATTTGGAAAATCTTATTAATTTACGACATCTAAATTTGGCTAATAATAAATTAGAAGGTGCTATCCCAACCAACTTACAAGGTTTAAAAAATTTAGAACTATTAAAACTAAATAATAATAAAATTGCTGCTAATATTCCTGATTTAAGTAATCTGACTAAATTGCAAACCATTTGGTTACAAAATAATCAACTAGAAGCAAATATTCCTAATATCAATAATTTAATTGACTTAACTGATCTAGATTTAGGTTATAACAAACTGATAGCAGATGCGACATTGCAAGAATTCATTATTAGTAAAGACTCTGATTGGGCAAATACTCAAACTGTTCCTCCAACTGACATAATTGCTACTGTTAAATCTCCAACTAGTATTGAAATTACATGGACACCGATTTTTTATACTGCTGATACTGGTTATTATCAAATAAGTTATTCAACTACTACTGATAATTCTGATGTAGTAATCAATACCAATAGTAAAGCTGATACTAGTATAATTATTAATGATTTATCTCCAAATACCACTTATTACTTTACCGTTGCAACCATAACTAAGGCTCATGATCAACAACAAAATGAATTGAGAAGTGTTAGTGGAGAGTTCGCAGCAGTAACTTTATCGAATATTATAATACCAGAGAATACTGTACCAAAAATTACGGTCATAGATGTTGATGTTATTGATGATGGTAATAATATTAATTTTGACAATGTTATATTAAACAGTGAATTTACTAGAACTTTTACTGTAATAAATAATAGTGATACTTCCGTTAATTTATCCCAGTTAGAAATAATCGGTGATGAAGTATTTAGGGTGAAAGAATATTTTGAACTGTTTATTGTAACGATTGCAGAAGGTGAATCTACAACTTTCAGTATTAGCTTAGATACTAGCAAACCAGGAATTTTTACAGCAGAAATCTTGTTTCATTTTAGTCATCAGAATAATCCTTATAATTTTTTTATTACCACCACAGTCATAACCAATGAAGTTGCTGCAACCGATTGTTCAGTACAAACCAATATTCCAGAAATTGAATGCCAAACATTACTGACTCTGTATGAAAAAACTGCTGGGAACAACTGGAATGAAAATACTAACTGGAATAAAACTAATAATCCTTGTGATTGGATTGGGATAAGCTGTGCTATTACTGGTAATTATATTGCAGCAATTGAGTTAACAAATAATAACCTAGTTGGAACTATTCCAGATTTAAGTTCATTAATAAATTTACAAAAATTAGATTTGAGCTTTAACCAATTGACTGGTGATATACCTATATCATTGAGTAACTTAATAAATCTAACTAGCTTAAACTTAGATTATAATAAACTGACTAGCCAAAATAATCCAAATTTATCAGCATTATTAAGTTCTCTTAACCCAAATTGGAATACAACTCAAACGATTCCTCCCAATGATATTAAAATCACTGATATATCTCCTACAACAGTTTCTTTGCAATGGACAGCAATTACTTATCAATTTGCTACTGGTAGTTATTCCGTTAAATATGAAACTACTTCTGGTAGTCCTTATGGTAATGTGAAAGAATTTATGGTGGTTAATAACGATCCAAAAAATATTTATGCAGAACAAATAGACAACTTATTGCCAAATACAGATTACTATTTTGTGGTAGAAACTAATACTAATTCAAATAACTATATATCAAACAGTGAGCCTAGCTCTGAATTTTTAACTACAACTTTGCCAAATGTATTTTCTAGTCCAGAACCAAATAGTCTATTAGATATGGGTAGTAGCGAATTAGGCACACCTTCTACTGCTATTAATATAACTATATTGCAACCAGAAATTGAGATTACTGATATATCTATTGCTGATACAAATGATTTCGTAGTTAGTAATGAGCGTAATATTTTAACAATGCAATGTATTCCATCTGAAATTGGGACTAGAGAAAGTGTTTTAAAAATTAGTTATCTGGTTGCAGAAGCAGTTAAAACAGCTCAATATTTTTTAACTTGCATTGGAAAACCCACATTAAATTATGATTCCGATCCTAAACCAAATAGTGTTATAGAAATAGCAACCACAAGAACTTTGACTATTTTTGCTTATGAAGGATTAGAAATAATAGATTATTTATTGGTCGGAGAACACGCCAATGACTTTAGTGTAAGCGAATTAAAAGAAGATTCCAATTACGAACTAATAATATCTTGTAGTCCTATCGATATTGGTGAACATACAGCAAAATTAAATATAAATACCAATAATCCGGTTCAAAATATAATTAGTTATGAACTGAAATGTATTGGAAAATCCACATTAAATTATGATTCCGATCCTAAACCAAATAGCGTTATAGAAATAGCAACCACAAGAACTTTGACTATTTTTGCTTATGAAGGATTAGAAATAATAGATTATTTATTGGTCGGAGAACACGTCAATGACTTTAGTGTAAGCGAATTAATAGAAGATTCCAATTACGAACTAATAATATCTTGTAATCCTATCGATATTGGCGAACATACAGCAAAATTAAATATAAATACTAATAATCTGGTTCAAAATATAATTAGTTATGAACTGAAATGTATTAATAATAGTCCAATTTATACTTCTAAACCTGAACCTGACAGTACTCTAAGTATGAGTGCTATCATAGCAACTTCTACAGCTACTTCCATAGAAATCTCTAATACTGGCAACGAAATTCTCACGATAACAGAAGTTATAATTACTAATAATGAAGTTTTTCAAATAAATAATACTCCATTTTCTATTAACGATGAAGTACATAAATTAGAAGTACAATGTATTCCTATACAAGCGAAAAAATACCTAGCAACTATTACTTTAATTACTAATCTTGCAAAATCAATAAATTATCAATTAGAATGTATTGGAATAGAAGATAAAATTAAGCCAATTTATAGTTCTATTCCTGAACCAAACACTACTTTACAAATTGGTAGTACTGTTTTAGATACTGCTATTAGCAAATTTATTATAATTTCTAATCAAGGAGATGAGAGCTTAACAATTGAAACTAATATAATAACTGGTGATCCAAATTTTTCTATTATCAAGGGAGCAGCACCAACTGCAATAACTGATGCAACTCATAACCTAGAAGTGCAATGTATTCCTACTGCAATTGGTAAATATACAGCTCAATTAACTTTACAAACTAATGATCCAATCAAAAATTTGGTTAAATATAATTTGACTTGTACTGGTATAACAGGATTTAGTGTTACTGGAGAAATTAGAGTTCAAGCTGGAATATCAGGTGACAATATAAGCATAGAGTCCTCAGAAATATTTAGTTTAATTGGTTGGATTAAACCAGACCCACAACATATTGGACAACTAGCTGATATAATTGTTAATTATTATTGGAAAGCTTTTGATGGCAATTCTTCACTGACTATCCCAATTAAAGTTAGTAGCCAAGTAGAACTGTCCAAAGAATTGAAAATTAATTTATTTGAAGGTTCTATCACTAATATGGCTGGAATATTTGAAGTTGAATTTGGTTATCAAACTAATGATAATAAGAATTTTATTGGTAAGATCGCTCAACTAGAAATCAAACCAAATTCTCCACCAACAGAAATTGAGCTTAATATTGGAGTTGATAATAACTTAATTGGTGCTTTTAATACTATTGACAATGATAATGCTGATCGATTCATTTATAGCTTAATTAATCAAACTAAATATTTTAAAATCATAAATAACGCTTTGTATGTAACTAATTTAATGCCAAAATTTAATGACATTAGACTTGTTGATGATGATTCTGCTTCTGCTAATATTTATCCAATTGAAGTTCAAACTACTGATATTAGTGGAGATTACTATATTAAAAAATTTATTATTCAATCTATACCAATTATAAATCCACCAATCATTCACTTAACTAAAAAATCAGTGGTAGAGAATTATCAAGGCATTGTAGGGAAAATTTGGAGCGATTCTATGATGGATAATTTTGAATTGGTAGAAAATGAAAACTTTGATTTAGATAATGAAGGTATATTAAGAACTAAACGACCACTGGATTTTGAAACCAATTCAAGTCATAATATAACAATTCAAGGAACTACAGAAAAAACATTTACAATAGATATTATTAATATACCTGATATTACTATACATGGTGAACTATTTGAAAATATTACAAATTTTATAGAAACCACCACTAATAATTTAGAAGCAGTAAAAATACAATTTATTCCAGATATAACCCATAGAGATTTAGAAGCTGATATTTTAGCTGTAGCAAGCTATACAATTGATCAGCAAACTAATTTTTTAGTGCGAAATGATGAGACTTGGCAAGAATGGGATAGATTTACCTTACCTGCATTTACTCATCTAATTTTAGAAGATGAACATGAAATTGCCTTATTTAATTCTAATCAATTTCCTGCTGGAGAATTACAAGTTTATATAGGCTATCGTTTAGATAATAAAGAACTTATCTATAATTCAACCCCAATTACTATTGAAATTAACTAATTTAAGCTTAAAAAATTATGGTATTAAATATGCAAATTTATTACTCAATTAAATTAATTTAAAAATATGTATAATACTATTCGTTTATTTGAACTAAAATTTATATCAGCAACTCATCACACAGAAGTCATTGATGATTTGTTAGACTATCAAAATAATCCAAATTATGATTCTAAATTACCATTTGTGATTACAGTTAACGCTGACCAACTAGTTAAATTAGAACATTTGCCAGACTTAAAATCCAAACTTAGTCAAGCTATGTTTATATTTCCAGATGGACATCCTATCATTTGGTGTAGCAAATTAGCCCGCAAACCTTTACAAGCTAGGTTAACAGGAAGTGATTTATTTCCATTATTATGGCAAAAAGCTAAAGAAAACCAACAAAAAATCCTAGTAATTGTTAGCCATGCAGAACTTGGTGTAAAATTACAAGCAG
The DNA here is from genome assembly GCA_030627125.1 of Thioploca sp. Lineage (GTDB taxonomy): Bacteria > Pseudomonadota > Gammaproteobacteria > Beggiatoales > Beggiatoaceae > DRQV01. The sequence continues at coordinate 32,399 of DAOUSR010000007.1, read as the reverse complement.
ATTATGCCAATATTATTTATTATACGCCTCCATTATTTGAGGTAGATTCAACTGAATTTGCTAAAGTTAGCCAAGATATTACTAACATAATTATAGATTTTCAACCACAATTTGTAATCATTGGCCTAGGATTTCCCAAACAAGAATGGTTAGGTTTATCTATTCATGAAAACCTTAAAAATCAAGCATCACCATTATTTCTATTTTTAGGAGCTTCAGCTGAATTTTATGTTGGCATGAAAAAAAGAGCCCCCATTTTTTGGCAGAAAATTGGCATGGAATGGTTGCATAGACTATCACAAGAACCAAAAAGATTGTGGAAAAGATATATCCTTGGTATCATACCTTTGTTAATTTTATTTATTAAAGAACTAAGAAAATAAATTTCCAAATTAAGCAAATAACTATATTGTTCTAATTAATATTTAATTAGATACAATGCAATTGATAATTAAAAACTGTGTCAACTAATAACTTTAAACCTCGAGTTTTATTATCTGCTTACCAATGCGTTCCCAGAATGGAAGCAGTATCTCAAATTGGTTGGCAATGGTATTTCCGATTAGCTCGACGTGTACCAACTACTTTAATAACTCATATTAGAAACCGTGATGATATCCTAAAAGCTGGAGCCCCTTTTGCTGATTCAGAGATCATATTTATAGATACCGAATGGTTTGCAAAACGATACTATAAAATAATTTGCAAGTTATTTCCTAATAGTGAACATGCTAGAGACCTCTTATTTTCCCCAGATTTTTATTTGTTTGATTGGTTAGCAATTAGACAAATTAAATCCCTCCAACGAGCTGGAGCAGATTGGGATATTATACATTCTGTAACTCCAGTCTCCCCTATGGCTTTAACCAGATTGCATAAATTAGAAAAGCCAATAATATTGGGTCCTTGGAATGGTGGGTTAAAAAATCCAACTACATTTCCAGAAATTATGCGAGAAGATTCTGGTTGGTTATACTCAATTCGTTATCTGGGTTTTATAATAAATATAGTTTTTGGGACTACTAAAAATGCAACAACTATTCTGACTGCAACTCAAGCTACATTAAAAATTATCCCAACTAGGCATCATGATCATTGTCGTTTTTTGATAGAAAATGGGGTGGATTTAGACATATTTACTCCAGCTCCTTGGCCAGAACCACCTTCTGCTAATAATCCATTGTGTATTTTATTTGTAGCTCGTTTTCAGCCATTTAAAGGATTGCCAATGTTATTAGAAGCTATAGCTCGTTTGCAGCCAAAAATCCCAATAAAATTAACGGTAATAGGTGATGGAGTTTTACGAGAAAAATGGCATGATATAGCTAAAAAATTAAATATAAATCATCTGATTAATTGGATGGGGCCAAGATTGCCAGTAGAAATAGTTAAACAATTGCATACATCCCATGTATTATGTTTACCTTCTATACGTGAATCTGGAGGAGCTGTACTATTAGAAGCAATGGCTTGTGCTAGACCAGTTTTAGCCATAAAATATGGTGGGCCAGCAGAAATTGTGAGTGATGAAGTTGGTTATGCAATTTCACCAGAAGGTGGAACATCAGCTGTTATAGATGCTTTGGTTAAAGCTTTACAAGATATTGTTATAAATCCAATAGTATGGAAAAAACGGGGTGAAGCTGGAAGACAAAAAACAGTACAACTTTATGGTTGGGAAGCTAAAATAGAACAAGCTTTAGAACTATATCAAGAGTTATTAGAAAGGTAATTATTGATTAAACTCGACTATCAAGTTTTCTTGTAGAGACAAGGCATGCCTTGTTTCTACATCAAGTCATGTCGGTGAAATGAAACTGAAACCGACCATTAATAATTTCTACATCATAATGGTCGGTTACGCTTTTCTTCACCGACCCTACGAACTAAAGAGAAATACGTTGTTTCATGGTGCAATTAAAATGTTCAATAATAGTATTTTTTCAGAAAATTAGATCGGTTAATTAATTCTATTATCGAAAAAACTAGATATTTTTTCAGAAAAGTTTTATAATCAACAACAGAGAAGTTGATTGGGCAATCGCTGTATTTTTTAAATATGGAGGAAAGTCCGGGCTTCATAGGACAGGGTGCTAGATAACTTCTAGGAGGTGTGAGCCTATGGAAAGTGCCACAGAAAATATACCGCCACTTCGGTGGTAAGGGTGAAAAGGTGTTGGTAAGAGCTCACCGCATTGGTGGTGACATCAATGGCATGGTAAACCCCACCTGAAGCAAGACTAAATAATGAAATACTCGGTGTAGTCCGCACCATTTCAGGGTAGGTCGCTAGAGGTGTTTGGTGACAAACATCCCAGATGAATGGTTGCCACGTTTAACGTACAGAACCCGGCTTATAGATTAACTTCTCTTTCTTTTCATTACTGAATTAATATAAATATGCCAAGTTTTTTATTAGCTCCTGCTATTATGGTGGGATTGGGCTTATTTTTCGGAATTATTATTGCCGTAGCCTATAAATTTTTACAAGTACAAGAAGACCCCCGTATTGAAAGGGTTGAAGAATTATTGCCCGGCACTAATTGTGGTGCATGTGGCCAGCCTGGATGTCATGGATTTGCTGAACAACTGGCTGAAGGCAGTAGCCAACCTAGTGGTTGTACTGTTGCTAGTTCTGAAATAATTGAAGTTATTGCTGATTTTCTTGATGTTGACCCAGGGAAACAAGATAAACGGGTTGCACGTTTACATTGTGCTGGAGGCAAGAGACAAGCACATCAAATTGCTGAATACCAAGGTTTTGAAAGTTGTCATGCTGCTGCCCAAGTTTCTAGTGGTGGTAAAGGTTGTTCTTGGGGTTGTTTGGGATTAGCCGATTGTGAACGAGCTTGTACTTTCAATGTTATTCAAATGAATATCGATACATTGCCAGTTGTGGATGTAGACGATTGTACTGCCTGTGGTGATTGTGTAGATGTTTGTCCACGAGATTTATTTGAAATCGTACCATTAAATCATAAATTATTTGTACAATGTTCTATTCCATTAGAAGGAGAAGAGGCTCGTATGCTATGTCGTACTGCTTGTGATGCTTGTGGAAAATGTGCAATAGACGCGTCTCCTAATTTAATTCGGATAGAAAATAATTTGCCAGTTATAGACTATGCTAACGGCGGTCCAGCTAAAGCAGAAGCTACCTTTCGTTGTCCTACTGCTTCAATCCAATGGTTAGAAGGCAAACAATTTGTGGATAGATAATTTTAAAACCTAACCGATATTAAAAACCCGTCAAGTTTTATCTGAAAACCTTGTAACTACCTACCATAGAACTACACAAACGATATAACTTAATTTACGTTCTACTATATCTGATGGCATTTCCCAATTGGATGAATTATAGCAATACAATGTATGTTTAACACTACTTTGTTTAGGACTACCAGACGATAATTAGATTAAAATATTACATAAGTCTTCGTTCCCAATTCATTTAAGAATTGCTATACACCAAGCTGGGTTAGTTATAGCGTAACCCAATGTTATTTTAACAATTTATGTCGGGTTACACTTCGCTAACTCAACCTACTAAAAAAATTATATATGGATGACATAGATACTCAAAATATTGAATTACAACTTTTATTGCAAGCAATTTATTTAAAATATGGTTATGATTTCAGAAATTATGCCAAAGCTTCAATAAAGAGACGGGTACAACATCGGCTATCTAAAGACGGATTGGAAAGCATATCTGCGATGCAAAATAAAGTATTGTACGATGTTGCATTTTTTGAAACTTTACTATTGGATTTATCTATCAATGTTACCGAAATGTTTCGTGATCCAAAATTTTATCTGGAATTACGAAAAGTGATAATTCCACACTTAAAGAAATATCCATTTTTAAAAATATGGCATGCTGGCTGTTCTTCTGGGGAAGAAGTTTATTCGATGGCTATCATTTTGAAGGAAGAAGGCTTGTATGATCGTACCCAAATCTATGCTACAGACATGAATGAAGTAGTGCTAAAACAAGCTAAAGATGGGATTTTTAATATTAGCCGCCTTAAACAATATACCGCTAATTATCAAAAGGCTGGAGGACAGGAATCTTTCTCCGATTATTATACAGCTCACTATGATCATGCGGTAATGTCTAAATCATTGAAAGAAAACATACTTTTTTCCGATCATAATTTAGCTACCGATGGTGTATTTGGAGAGATGAATTTAATTATGTGTAGGAATGTGCTAATTTATTTCAATCGGGACTTACAAAATCGAGTATTAAGTTTATTTTCTGATAGTCTTCCTAATGATGGCGTTCTTTGTTTAGGTTCTAAAGAGAGTATTCGTTTTTCGGCTTTTTCTGATAGTTTTGAAGATATTGTACGAGAAGAAAAAATTTATCGAAAAATTAAGACAAAATTAACTTAAGTGAATAATTATGGAATTTGAAGCAGTAGTTATAGGTTCTTCAGCCGGTGGTATAAAAGCACTAAGTTCAGTTTTGTCAGCTTTGCCAAGTAATTTTCCGTTACCTATTATAATTGTACAACATTTACATCCTCAATCAGATAGTTATCTAGCTAAAATTTTAGAATCTAAAAGTCAACTAAAAGTTAAGCAAGCTGATGAAAAAGAGAGTATTATTGATGGTATGGTGTATATTGCTCCCCCTAATTATCATTTGTTAATAGAGGATGATCGAAGTTTTTCACTGTCAATAGAAGGCCCTGTTAATTTTGCTCGTCCTTCAGTGGATGTATTGTTTGAGACTGCTATTTATGGCTATCGAGATAAAATCATCGCAATTATTTTAACAGGAGCTAATCATGATGGTGGAATTGGAGTAAAAAAAATCAAGCAAAGCGGGGGTTATATAATTGTTCAAACTCCAGAATCAGCAGAAGCGGATGCTATGCCAAAAGCTGCTATTGCTGCTACTAATGTTGATAAAATTTTGCCATTAGAACAAATAGGGCCGTTTTTATTACAATTGGTTAATAGCTCTGTAAAAAAACGTTTTGGTAAATATGATAGACATAAAATTAGCAAATTTTCTCGTCCTTAATCATTATAAATTATACTTATAGATAATTTAATAGTTAAATATCGATTTTTTATATTGTTTTTACACACTACAAAATAGTTATTGAAATAATTTTTTGAATTTTGATTAAAAATATTTGCAACTAGTTATAAAAACTTGCATAATTGTTATTTATAAATATATTCTAATCACTATTTAAGGAAGATTTTTATCCATGAAAATGTTGTTAAAGATTGGTGTATTATTCAGTACTGTTTTATTAATTATAGGTTGTAGTACTGGGAAAAAACCGCCTACTGAAAAAATAGCTAATGCAGAATTGGCCATAAGTCGGGCTCAAGATAATAATGCCAGAGAATTTGCTGCTGTAGAGTTACGCCAAGCTCAGGATAATTTGGAACAAGCTAAACAAGCAGTTCAAGAAGAGGAATTCGATAAAGCCGCTCGTTTGGCAGAACAAGCTTTGATGGATGCTTCATTGGCTGAGACTAAGGCTGAATCAGAAAAGGCTAGTAAAGCTGCCGCAGAAATGCGTGAAAGTATAGATACCTTGAAACAAGAAGTGGAACGCAAATAGGAAATTTATGATGATTCGCATTATTAATATATTGTTTATTGCTATTATTATTACCAGTTGTAGTAGTATTCCCAAAGATGAAATTCTCAAGGATGCTCGTTTAGCTTATGCTGAGGCGAAGGCCAATCCAGCTACTGCTAATTTAGAAGCTATGTATGATGCTAAAAAAGCTATGAAAAAAGCTGAAAATGCTGAAGATGCAGATGAAATGAAACATTTAGCATCTATGGCTAAAAAACGTTCTGAAATGGCTCTTGTCGTAGCAAAACGTAAAGAAGCTGAATCTACACGAGATGACTTACTCAAGCAGAAAGACCAAGTGGTATTACAAGCTCGAGAAAAAGAAATTTCTGCCCAAGTAATGGACTTAAAAGCTAAAGAACAAGAATTAGCAAATAAACAACAATTATTAACAGCTAAACAAGCTAAAATTCAAAAGTTGCAACATGAACTTAATGAATTAAAAACTAAACAGACTGAACGTGGTTTAGTGGTTACTTTAGGTGATGTATTATTTAAGAGTGGTAAAGCTAATTTGTTACCAACAGCTCAAAAAAATATTTTTAAAGTTGCTAATTTTCTGAATCGTTATCCTGAGCGTAACGTTATAATCGGTGGTCATACAGATAATGTTGGTAGCGATGACTATAACTTAGGATTGTCACAACGACGGGCTGATGCAGTGCGGTTTGCTATAATAGAACGTAATGTAGCTTCTAATCGAATTCAATCTCAAGGTTTTGGGGAAACTCAACCAGTAGCAAGCAATGTTTCTGATAATGGCCGTCAACAAAATCGTAGAGTTGAAATCACTATTTTGAATAAAGGGATTGCATTACGGTAATTTAGAGTTTGAGCTGTAACTATTTTAGAAGGAGTCCAAACTTTTAGTTTGAAATACCAAGCTAAATATTGGACTCCTGCCAAGCTATATCATTTTTATATAATTATACAAAACATTGAGCTAAATTCTGCTGTATCTGTTGCCATTTTTGATCAACATGCAAATCTTGCCAATTTAACGCTGATTTGCCATGTAATTGGATTAAACGCATTTGGGAAGTTGGAGAATGGTATTTACCTAAATTATCAATTACTTGTATAGTTGCATCTCGATCATTGCAGATCAATACCATATCACAACCAGCCTCCAAAGCTCGTTTAGCACGTACCACTGGCTCGCCAATTACTGCCGCTCCGGCCATACAAATATCATCGCTAAAAATAACACCCTGAAATCCATATTTCTTACGCAGAATATCTTGTAACCAACGCGATGAAAAACCAGCTGGTTGAGTATCAACTTGAGGATAAATAACATGAGCTGGCATAATCGCAGCCAAACCATAATTTATCATTCGTTCAAAAGGCACCAAGTCCTCAAATTCCATATCAACTAACCGTCGTTCATCAACCGGTACCGCATAATGCGAATCGGCAGCTATTGAACCATGCCCAGGAAAATGTTTGCCAACTGCCACCATACCAGCTTTACGCATTCCTATCATCATCGCATGAGCCAATTCAGATATAACTTCAGGATTATTATGTAAGGCTCGATCTCCAATCACCGTGCTGATATTACGCCCTAAATCCAATACTGGGCTAAAACTAAAATCCACTCCAACTGCTCGTAATTCAGCCGCTAATAACCAACCAATTTGTTCAGATAAATCTATAGCTTGTTTATTATTTCGGTCATAAATTTCACCCAATTTGGTACAAGCTGGTAGATGAAAAAATTCTTCTCGAAAGCGTTGAACTCTTCCTCCCTCGTGATCAACTGCAATTAATAATTGTGGCTGACGCAAAGAATGTATTTTTGTAGTTAAATCATTTATTTGGCTAACAGATTGGTAGTTTCTGCTAAATAAAATAACTCCTCCAACCAAAGGATGTTGCAGTAATTTACGTTCTGCATCGCTGATAGTATAACCTTCTAAATCTATCATTAAAGGACCAAGTGACATTAGTGAACACCTTTTATATTGAATTTCATTAAGAATTACTATAAAGCTTGACATATAATTAATTTTAGTTACGATATTACAATATGATAGAAATTAAATCTACTCTGGATAACTAAAATTGAATAAAATACCTTGGAATATACTTATAATTGGTTCATTAACTTTAGGATTAGCCCCTTTTTTCCCAGAACCTCATCTGGTGGAAAAACTTAGAATGCTGTTCCAAGGCAATTTGATTCAGCCAATCGATATATTTGATCTGTGTATGCACGGTGCTTTTCCAGTAGCATTATTGTTAAAAATATTAATTCCCAATAAAAATATAGATGAATCAATTCCCAAAGATAAAGATTAAATGCGAGCTTTATTAATCAAAGGTTTATTGCATTTATTATCTTGGTTACCATTGAAAGTAGTGCATAAAATAGCTGTTTTTTTAGGCCAAAAAATAGCCAAACGATCTAAACTTCGTATCACTCAAGCAACTCGTACTAATATTTACTTATGTTTTCCCCAGCTATCTCAAGTAGAACGGAATGTTTTGATAACTCAGAGTTTGATTGAAACTTGTAAAACTTTCAGTGAACTTGGAATATTATGGTTATGGCAACCAGATAAAGTGTTAAAGTTAATAGAAAAAGTTAGTAATGAGGATTGTTTACAACAGGCGTTGCAAAAAGGTAAAGGGGTAATATTGCTTACTCCACATTTAGGAGCATGGGAAATGGCTGGTTTGTATGCTTCTGCTAATTATCATCTCACAGCTTTATATCGTCCGCCTAAATTAATTGGTTTAAACAAGATAATTCATACAGCTAGAGAACGGGCTGGAGGTAAATTATTAGCCACTGATAAGAAAGGAGTGCGGTCTCTGTTGCAAGCTTTGCATAGAGGAGAAATAGCTGGAATTTTACCAGATCAAGTACCTAGTAGTGGTGGAGTTTTTGCTCCATTCTTTGGAATTCCTGCTTATACTATGGGATTGGTAGCTCGTTTATCTCAAAAAACCGGTGCTAAAGTGATTTTCACTTACGCCGAACGAACTTCAAATGGCTTTCATATCCATTTTTTACCTGCCCCAAAAAATATCGATTCTAATAATTTAGAGATTGCTGGTACTGCTCTTAACCAAGGAGTGGAACAGTGTGTAAATAGTTGCTGTAATCAATATCAGTGGAGTTATAAACGTTTTAAACAGCATCCATCTGGAACTATTGATTTTTATAATTGACTTCTGCAATTGCAAACTATAAAAATGTAAGTAGACGCAGTAACCCAACGGTAAGGATATTTATTAAATAGTTGATAAACAATAATTAATGTATGTTACCTAATTGATAAATGCTATAATATTATTAAGCGGCAAATAATTTGTTGGGTTACGACTTCGTCTAACTCAACCTACATTTTAAAAAAATTGTTTAACATCAGTTAATCTAAGCATTGTAATTACTAAAAATATTCTATATCTATAAATTTGATTATAAATAAGAATTTTGATTTGCAGCAATATCATTGAAATTTTTTTTCAACACCAAAGTTAACAACTAAATAGGAAATAAAATATGTTAAATACTAACTACCATAAACAATTTTTAGGCTTACTATTCTTGGCATGGTTTGTATCTGGATGTTCTACAGTTCCTATGGAAAATTCTGATCCTTTTGAAAAAATTAATCGTGGTATTTTTGCTTTTAATAAAACAATTGATAAAGCTATCTTAAAGCCAATATCCAAGGGTTATAAAGCTGTTGCACCAGAATCAGTAAATATAAGCATAACTAATTTTTTTAGTAATATTGGTGATGTAAATGTTATTGCTAATGATTTATTACAATTAAAATTGAAACAAGCTGCTTCAGATAGTGGTCGTTTCTTATTGAATAGTACTTTTGGATTATTAGGATTTATAGACCTCGCTAGTAAATTTGATATACCTAAACATAACGAAGATTTTGGTCAAACTTTAGGTTATTGGGGAGTAAATAGTGGCCCTTATATAATGTTGCCATTTTTGGGACCAAGTACTGGACGTGATGCTGTGGGCTTGGGAGTCGATGTTTTTTTAGACCCACGTTTTTATTACACTGGAAAACCGATGGGAATGACATCTACTAATGCTTCTTGGACTTCAGAATTAGTTAATAAAATTGATATGCGAGCTGATTTGTTGGCAGCGGAGAAAGCTTTAGAGAAAGCGGCTATGGATGAATATGCTTATTTGCGTAATGCTTATTTAGCCAGACGAAATTATTTGGTTTATGATGGTAATCCGCCTAAGGTAAAAGATGAGTTTGAGGATGATTTGTTTGATGATGAAGACGATGATGAAGTTGAGGAATAATTAGCTAAGGTGAAGTATGAATATTTATAGTCAAGTATCCAAGAGACAATCTGGAATTGCTTTAATTATTTTTTTGACAATTATAGTTTTAGGTACAGCTACATTTTTAGTGTCTGAAGCTAATAATAGTCGTTTTCAGCGAGAAATTGATAGCCAAAAACAAACCGCTAAAGTTTTGCGACAGGCTAAAGATGCTTTGCTTGGATTTGCGGCGGTTTATGCTGAAACTCATTCCAATGAACCGCAGGGATATTTACCTTGCCCAGACCTTGATGGTGACGGCAGTAGTGAGTCATATTGTGGTGATAAGGGTGAGAGTATTTTAGGACGTTTTCCTTGGCGTACTCTTGGTTTACCAGCGTTACGAGATGGAAATGGTGATTGTTTGTGGTATGCAGTTTCTGGAAATTATAAGGACAAACCCAAATCAGCTTTAACCAGCGATACACCGGGGTTATTTATTGTTGAGAATGTTAATGGGGACAAAATTGCTGGGGCCGCATGTACTTCTTCTTCATGTGTGTCAGAAGATGATGCAGCAAAACAAACTATAGCTATTATCTTTTCACCCGGTAAAGTTCTGGATGGACAAAGCCGTGTTTCTACTGGTACAAAAACAATTTGTGGTAGTGAAAATACTCTTGCTCCTATAACTGATATTGATAATCTTAACAGTATAAATAAAGCGGAAAATTATCTTGATAAATTTACTGTTACTCAAGGCACTGATTATATTATTGATAATTCTAAGGGAACGAATAATTCAGCGACTACAGATAATTGGGGAAAAGAAAAATTACCTACAGAAATAAATTCAGTATTTATCAAGGCTCCTTTAACTTATGATACTAATAGCGAAATAATTTTTAATGATACATTAATGCTAATTACCCAAAAAGATTTTGAACATATATATGAAAGAATGGATTTTTGGGTAGCAAAACAAGTTAGTAAATGTTTGGAAAAAAGTGCTGGTACTGCATATCAAGATTATTTTTTAAATGATGTTTTTAAGGATACAATTGGTGGCTTAGAAATAATTAATGATCCAGAAAATTCTAAAATTCCTGATGTAGGTACTTATAGAAAAGTATATAAAACAGAAATTGAAAATTTTATTAATTATAAAATTACAAGTTGTAATAATGATTGTGATGGATCAGCCGAAGAAGAAGTAGATGCATGTAAAACTGATTGTGGAAGTGATTCTAACAAGGATGATTATAGGGCAAGAGCTATACATGTTGAAGAAAGATATCCTTGGGCTGCTAAGATAGATGATCTTACTTGTTTTAATAACGTTGGATATAATGATGATTCTTACGAAAGTTATTGTCAACCTGATAATGGTGAACATATTGGTAGAATACCCAACATCCCTAATGATGCTAATAATGGAATGCTAACACACTGGACTACCTCACCCAATTGTTTCAAAACTTTTTGGTGGAATGAATGGAAAGAAAGGGTTTTTTATGCGATTAATGATGAATACACACCAAATGTAACAACTCATTTCTGGGTAAGATTATCTGAAACAACTACAATAGCTACAATAGATAATGATGACAAATGGAAATCTGTAGTTTCAATTCCTACTCTACCTAGTAGCTATAACTTAAAACTAAATGGTAATGACGCAAAGAAATTTGTAGTACTAGTTTCTGGACGAAGGTTAGACAATCAGACTAGAGTTGATGATACCGCTAAGATAAATGTTGATAACTATCTTGAAGGAGAAAATAATACTATAAATGATAATATTTTTGAAAGAAAAAAAACAGGCATTAATTTTAACGATGTCGTTTGTAAAGATAAGGAACTTGATTGTATAATACCAAACTAATATGAATAAATACAATGGTTTTAGTTTAATTGAAATGGCAATTGCATTAGCTGTAATTGGTTTTTTGGCTGGTGGTTTGTTAGGGCCTATGTCTTTAGCAATTGATTATAAGAAATTTAATTACACTGACGCAACTTTAGAACAAATTAAAGAAGCATTAATAGGTTTTGCTGTTATTAACGGACGTTTACCATGCCCGGCAAAATGTTCTAAATATGATGATGGTAATTGCTTTAATGGATTTTATGACGCTAGTTATGTTGGTAAAGAAGACAAAAGCGACATCGTATTTTGTGAACAAGAAGGTTATTTACCTTGGGCGGATTTAGGAATTGGTAGATATGATGCTTGGGATAAACCTTTTTATTATAGAGTAGATAAAAACTATTCTACAAATATTAGTGCAAATACTTCATTACAAACAGATTCTAACAATATATTAAAAATAAAGTATAAACAAACTGGCAATAACTTAACTGTTACTGAAGCTTCTGGGAATTCTCGTTTAATAGTCATAGTATTATCTTATGGTAAAAATTCCGTAGCAGAAAGTAGTAATAAGATCACGATAGCAAATGACGCAACTTATATGCAAGGTGATTATAATTCCAATGAAAATAATTATTTTGACGACAGATTAACTTGGATATCAAAATATACTTTAACCAATTATTTAGCTAAAACCAGAGAATTACCACAATGAAAATATCCCAAGGTTTTACTTTAATTGAAATGGCTATAGTGTTGCTTATAATGGGATTTTTAATGGGCGGTCTGTTTATGCCATTATCTATGCAAATGAACCAACAGAAAATTAAGGATACGGAAAGAACTTTAGAAACCATCAAGGATGCGTTGATTGGATATGCTGTTATCAATGGTAATTTACCTTGTCCGGCTTTAGATAAAGGTGGTCATGAAAGTAGTACAAATCCTTGTACTACTTACAATAATTCTGATGGGTATTTACCTTGGGCTGATTTAGGTGTTAATAAATATGATGCTTGGGGGAATATATTTCGCTATCGGCTTGATGGGAGTTTTAGTGATTCTATTCCAAATCCAATAGTTGTTGAACATGAATTAGAAATAAGGGATGTAAATAAAGTAGGAGATGGAAATTTACTCTCCTCTTTTGAAAATATAGCAACTGATACAAACTCTAATGTTGTTGCAATAATTTATTCGTGTGGTAAGAATGGTATACCAAATAAAACTAATGCTATTAGTGAATATTCAGGTGCAAATTGTTCTACAGCTTCATCAACAACAAGTAATAATGTTTATACTAAAGATGGATATGTAGAAGATAAATTTGATGATATTTTAGTTTGGTTGCCAAAAACTATACTAATAAATCAATTAGTCCTTGCTGGTAAATGGCCACCATAATGATAGATTGGGCTGTTACACAACCCAACCTAAATTTTTTAAACTAAACTGTAAAAGATGAACCACAACCACATGTTGTAACCGCATTAGGATTACGAATAACAAATTGAGAACCTTCTAAATCTTCAACGTAATCAATTTCAGCACCTGCTAAATATTGATAACTCATTGGGTCAATTAACAACTTAACCCCTCGGTTCTCGACCACAGTATCACCTTCTTGCACACTCTCATCAAAAGTAAATCCATACTGAAAACCAGAACAACCACCGCCCTGAACAAAAACTCGCAACATTAAATCAGTATTGTTCTCTTCATCAATCAGTTGTTGTACCTTATTCGCAGCTAGATCAGTAAATAATAAAGGGGATGGCATTACTTCTTCTTCTTCGCTCATAAAAAAACTCCATAAAATTTAAAGGTTATTCCCATACTACATTAATGAAAACATATTGTAACATTCTTACGTTACGTCAAGATTTCAAAATACCTAAAACTTCTTCCAGCTCTATCCGTAATTGACGAATCATATTTTTTTGAGATTCTGCCGTTGTACCAGATAAATGTTGTTTAGCTCCTCCAATCGTAAAACCACGTTCATATAATAGATTACGAATTTGCCGCACTAACACCACATCTTCACGTTGATAATAACGCCTATTACCCCGTCGCTTTATCGGTCGCAACTGAACAAATTCTTGTTCCCAATAACGCAATACATGTGGTTTAACTGTACATAAATCACTAACTTCACCAATTGTAAAATAACGCTTTTCCGGAATAGTTGGTAATGAACTAATTTTCGTCTGTTCCAACATAAGAACTTACCCGTGTTCTAAGTTTTTGTCCTGACTTGAATGTCACGACCCGTCGAGCTGTTATGGGTATTTCTTCGCCAGTTTTAGGATTACGACCTGGTCGTTCTTTCTTATCCCGCAATTCAAAATTGCCAAATCCAGATAATTTTACTTTTTGACCTTTTTCCAAGGTTATACGAATTTCTTCAAAAAATGCGTTTACCATATCGTTAGCTTCACGTTTACTAAAGCCAACTGCTTTGGAAAGTTCATCTATTAATTCAGCTTTGGTTAATGCCATAATTTATTTTCTTAATTTTGCAGTTAAAGTTTGTTCGAGTTTATGTACTACTTGTTTAACAATACTATCAATTTCTGAATCAGTAAGATTACGTGAGTCAGATTGAAACATTAACCCAATTGCCAAACTTTTTTGATCGGGTGCAATACCTTTGCCATGATAGACATCAAAAAGTTGTAAATCAGTTAAAATTTCAATATTCATTTGTCTAATGCAAGTTTGCAATTGACTAATGTTCACATCTTTCGATACGACTAATGCCAAGTCTCGTCGTATTGACGGATATTTGGAAATCTCTTTAAATTTAGGTAAAGATGTTTTATACAAAGGAGATAACCGTAATTCAAATAGATAAACTGGTGCTTGTAGCTCCAAATCTTGAATTAAGCTCGGATGTAACGCTCCTAATAAACCAATTGGTTCAGCATCACAATAAATAGCTGCGGTTTGACCTGGATGTAAAGCTGGGTGAGTTGCTGGTTCGAAACGATAATTAATATGAGCAATTAAAGCTTCAACATCAGATTTAACATCAAAAAAATCAACTGACTGATTTTCTTGCCCCCATTGTTCCGACCAACGCATACCAGTAACAGCTCCTGCTAACATTGGTTCTTGTGTCAATTCCTTAGACTTAACAAACCGTAAACCAGTTTCAAATAAGCGTACTCTATTCATTTGCCGTTTTTGATTATACTGCAAAATTGGTAATAAACCAGCCCATAAAGTGGTACGCATTACTGCCATATCTTTCGCAAGTGGATTCGCCAAAGTCATTAATTCAGCTTCTGGATCAAGTTTAGCTTGTAATTCAGGAGCGACAAAACTGTATGTTATAGCTTCCTGATAATCACGTTGTACTAATATATTTTGTAACTGTTCTAAAGTTATAACCGCTTGTGGCGACAAAGTTAAAGCAGATTTTGGAACTTGGTTGGGTATGTTATTATAACCATAAATTCTGGCTAATTCCTCAATTAAATCTACTTCTAAAACGATGTCAAACCGATAGCTTGGTGGACATACTTTCCAAACAACTTCTTCAATTTTTTCGGTAGATAATGGTAATGGTTCAAAATCTGATAAAATAGGGCTATAAGGAGCTATTGTCATTCCTAAACTAGTTAAAATACGTGTAATTTCTATAGATTTTATTGCAATACCCAGTACTTGCTTAATTTTTGAAGAACGTAATTTAATTACTGGAGTAGGTACTATTGTATCGTTGATAACTTCAATTATTGGTCCCGGCTTCCCACCTGCAATACTTATCAATAGAGCAGTTGCTCGTTCCATAGCTCTACGTTGTAATTGTGGATCAACTCCACGCTCAAACCTATGCGAAGAATCTGTATGCAACTTATAACGTCTAGCAGTACTAGATATAGAAGTTGGGGCAAAAAAAGCACTTTCCAAGAAAATATTCTTAGTTTTATCTGTTACTCCTGAAACTTTACCACCCATAACTCCAGCAATTGCAAGAGTTTTCTCATGATCAGCAATTACCAAAGTTTGTCCATCCAACTCGATAGTTTTATCGTCTAATAAAGTAATAGCTTCACCAGCTTGGGCTATTCTTACTTTAATTCCACCAGATAAACTAGCCATGTCAAAAGCGTGCATTGGCTGACCTAATTCTAATAACACATAATTAGTAACATCTACTACCGCATTAATACAACGAATTCCACTACGTCGCAATCGTTCCTGTATCCAAATTGGAGTTATAGCATTAATATTTATATTTTTAATAATACGTCCCACATAATGCGGACAAAGTTCATGACCTTCTAATGGCAAGGTATCTTTAATTTTTGGCGTAATTGGTGAGCAATCCAAAAAAGTAAGTTTTGACTTAGTTAACGCACTAACTTCCCGTGCTATTCCTTCAATACTTAAACAATCGCCACGATTTGGAGTTAGGTCGATTTCAATGCTAGAATCTTCCAATTGCATATATTTGCGTATATCTATACCTACAGGAGCATCTTTTGGTAAAGCCATTATCCCATCAGAATGTTCTTCTAAACCTAATTCTTGAGCCGAGCATAACATACCATAGGAATGAACTCCACGTAATTCTGATTTTTTAATTATAACACCACCAACAGTAGCTTCAATCAAGGCAGTTGGCACTCGCATACCAACCTTGACATTGCTTGCTCCACATATAATGCTTAATATAGTTTCATTTTCTCCAACATTTAATTTACAAATATTAAGCTTTTTAGCTTTTGGATGTGGCTCAACAAAAACTATTTCACCCACCACAACTCGATTAAATGAAGCAGCAACTGGTTCGATATTATTAAATTCTAAACCTGCCATCGTCAAGCGTGTCATTAATTTATCTGTCGAAATAGGTGGATTAACCCACTCACGTAACCAATTTTCACTAAATTTCATTATAATACCTAGATAATTATCTAATTGTGAACGTCTAATTGTTAATGAATCTAATTATGATTTGTATGGGATAATCCCTTGTGGTTACCCAAAGTTCGCAATTGAAGTTTCTATTGCTAATAATGCTTGTAATGGGTTTGAGGCTGTTGTTATTGGCCGACCGATAACCAAATAATTGGCTCCATGTTGTAATGCTTGAGCCGGGGTCATAGTCCGTTTTTGATCATCGGTTACTGTAACAGGACGAATGCCGGGAGTTACTAATTTAAAATCTTTACCAAATGTATTGCGTAACATGACAATTTCCAACGGTGAACAGACCATTCCATCTAAACCACAATCATTAGCTAAATGTGCTAACCGCAATACGTTATCTTCTATTGTACCTTGTAATCCCACTGCCGCTAAATCATTCTGTTCCAAACTAGTTAAGATGCTAACCGCAATTAGTAATGGACGCACTGAATATTTATCTACAGCTTCTCTAGCTGCTAATAGCATATCACGTCCTCCTAAAGCATGGACATTAACCATCCACACTCCTAAATCGGCTGCAATTGAACAAGCACGAGCTACTGTGTTAGGAATATCATGATATTTTAAATCCAAAAAAACCTCAAAGCCTCTGGCAACTAATTTCTCAACTAAAGCTGGGCCACTGCGAGTAAATAATTGTTTGCCGATTTTAACTCGACAACTACCTAATTGCTCTACAAGCTCAAGAGCTAATTCTGGTTTGGAAAAATCTAGGGCTATTATTATGGGAGTATTCATTTTTAATGCTTAATTATGTAGCTTGATAGTATCTAATTTACTAAACTGATGTCACGCAGAATGATTTACCAAATATCCGTAACCCATTCTGGATGATCAATAAATGGATTTCTATTACCCTGCCAGTTAAATATTTTGTCATTTCTCAGTCGTTCTTGCTCATTCGGTGGGTCTGCAAGATGCCACTTCAATAAAGTTGAAAGTTTGCCAATTTTTGCAACACCCAACTTAGATTCATTCACATTGTTGGTTATTTCTAAATCAGGTTCATTATATACTTTACCCTCATACCGAACTGCCATATAGAAAATACCTCTAGCAATATCTCCCTTAACTTCATTTGGCACTTCCCATGAGTCATTATCATATTGTACTAAGGGAGCTTTAGGAAAAAATTTACCACCACCGTTGTCAAAATCCAATACTCCCCTTTTACTATTAACCGTTACTAATGATGGGCGTAAATGGTGTACATCAGTATAAGCTGGCCAACCTTTCCGAGGAAAACCATGAGATTTAGGCCAAGTATGTTCTCGATTCCATTCACCTACTTTACCTCCATGTTTTGATTTTGGTAAAGATTGTCGACTATAAATTAAAATTACATTATTAATATTGTTTGGGTCTTCATCAGTTTCCTTTAAAATATTCCACACTTTTTTGTAACTATATCTTTTATGATTGTCTATAATATTGTGAAGAGCTACCTTTAATGAATGACCAGTTCTGCCAATTGCCCCTTTATAGTAGTCAGTAGGTACATCTGCCAATAAATTCCCTGATAAGAACCACAATAACAAAATACAATACACTTTACTATATTTATTCATTAATAATTATCCAGTTAGAGCTTTAAATTTTAGTTTGATTCTTTCAATAAGATAAATCTTCCACAGTTGTTCAATAAATCACCAAAAGAATGCTTTAATGTTTCTAATAAATATTTTTTCTGAGATTCTAATTTCTTCTCAAAAAATCCATTTACATTTTTTAAAAAAATTAGCCAGCATAAATATAATAATTGCTATACCTATTTGAGCAAATTTAGCTTACTTAAATAGATTGTTTTTAAATTCAAAATAAAATGCCAGCAAAGTTTCTACTTCACTGGCTTTTAATAAATTCAAGATAAATATTGGATTACTATTTTAATAATTTTTAGAAATAATTTTAAAATTATTCGCTATTTATACCCTGTACAGATTTAAACGTATTCCATTGTTTGCAACTCGGACATTGCCAATACAACTTTCTGGCAGTAAATCCACACTGATTACACTTATAAGCAGGCTTATTCTGTAACAACTGAGTTGTTAAATCTTTAAGCAACAATAAATGTTCTTTAGTAATACAATCAGTTTTAGATAAGACTAAACCCAATAAATATTCAAGCCCACGTAATGATGGATGCTTATGTATCTGTTCTACAATAAAATCAACAGCTTTTTGTTCATTTTCCTGTTGTTTAAGAATATTTGCTAACATCAACATAGGAGCAACTCCACCATAACGATCTAATATATGCCATAAATAATCAGTAAAATCAGCTTGTTGCCCTATTTCACGATAACAAATTTGCAAAGGTTCTACAATTTCGTTTAAATAATCAGGGTTTTGCTGTTCAATACGTTTAAAAACTAATATAGCCTGTTGATATTCATATTTATTTAAAGCTAAATTTCCTTCCAATAAACTAGCACGAACACAGTTAGAATCCGTTTTCAAAGCCTGTTGTATAGATTGTAATGCAAGATCAAATTGTTGTTGCCGAAGATATACTTCAGCTTGTTCACAATAATATTGTGCTATTACAACATTAATTGGCTCTTCATAAGTAGATGCTAATTGTTGTGCTGTGATAATTGCATTAGTCCAATCATGTTCTTGTTGATATATCTCCAACAACTGATGTAAAGCTAATGGCTTATGAAGATTAGCTTCTACTAATTCTTGAAATAAAGTTTCAGCTCTATCTAATAAACCTGCATGACGATAGTCTTTACCTAATTCAAATAAAGCCAAACTACGTTGTTGAGGATGTAAAGCAACTTTTTTAATAAGATTTTGGTGAATACGAATGGCTCGGTTTACTTCACCACGACGGCGAAATAAAACCCCTAAGGCAAGGTGAGTTTCAACGGTATCACTATCGATCTCAATTAATTTGATAAAAACATCAATCGCTTTATCAGGTTCTTCATTGAGTAAATAATTTAAACCTTTGAAGTAATCTGGAAACAAGTTTATTGACGTTTGTCGTTCTCTAAACTGTGCCACCAACCACCCAGAGGCCGCCGCCACTGGTAATAATAGCCACAACAAATCAACAATCATCTATAATTAAGCCACTTTAGGCAAACTTTTGAATTGAATAACAGTTATTATACTCAATTAATTTCAGTAGTCTCTAAATCAACGTTTCTTAGATCGTTGACCTTTTCCCTTCTTAGGTTTAGTAATAATATTCACTCGTTCTCGTAACTCTTTACCAGCTTTAAAATGAGGAACATACTTCTCTGGTAATTTTACTGATTCACCAGTTTTAGGATTACGTCCTAATCGAGCTGAACGAAGATGTAAAGAGAAACTTCCAAAACCTCTAATCTCTATTCTTTCCCTTTCTTCTAAAGTACAGGTCATTTGTTCAAGAATGGTCTTAACAGCTAATTCAATATCTTTATGAGATAAGTTGCTTTGCTTTTTCGCAATTACTTCGATTAATTCAGACTTTGTCATATTATTCATTTGTCATTTAATCAGCTATCAATTATCAGTTAATAATTACATCATAGTGGTTAATTTACTGATAATTGATAACAAAAATTATTCTTCCACTGGATCTTTTTCTTGAGTTTCTATCTGCTCCTTCAAAATATCACCTATGGTTGCTCCACTGGCTTGTTGAGAATCGGCATAATCTTGAATCGCAGTTGCTTCTTTTTCTGCAACTAAAGCTTTAATAGATAAATTTATCGCTCGTTTACGACGATCTATACTAATTATCTTAGCTTCAACTTCATCATTCATTTTCAAAAAATGTTGTGCATCCTCAATTTCATCATTCGACATTTCTTGAGTACGCAATGAAGCTTCCACATTTTCTTCCAACAAAACAACCACCCGATTACTTTCAATTTCGGTGACAGTCCCTTTAACCACAGTACCTTTAGGATTCTCAGCTACAAAATTAGAAAATGGGTCTTTATCAAGCTGCTTGATACCTAAAGAAATTCTTTCACGTTCAGCATCCACAGCTAAAACAACGGCTTCCAGCTCATCTCCTTTCTTATAATCGCGGATTGCCACTTCTCCAGGAATATTCCATGAAATATCCGACAGATGAACTAAACCGTCTATACCACCATCCAATCCAATAAAGATACCAAAATCAGTGATTGATTTAATATGACCGGCAACTTTGTCATTTTTATTGTGAGTAGAGGCAAATTCTTCCCATGGGTTAGGATAACAATGTTTAATACCTAACGATATACGACGACGCTCTTCATCAATATCAAGCACCATAACTTCAACTTCATCACCAACTTGTACTATTTTGGAAGGATGAACATTCTTATTGGTCCAGTCCATTTCGGAAACATGTACTAAACCTTCAACTCCTTCTTCAATTTCTACAAAACAACCATAGTCAGCTAAGTTAGTTACTTTACCAAATAAACGAGTTCCGACTGGATAACGCCGAGCAATATCAAACCAAGGATCTTCACCTAATTGTTTAAGACCTAATGAAACTCTAATTCGTTCTCGATCAAACTTGAGTATTTTAACATCAATTTCATCGCCAACATTAACTACTTCACTAGGATGTCTAACTCGTCTCCAAGCCATATCGGTAATATGCAGCAAACCATCCACACCACCTAAATCAACGAATGCACCATAATCAGTAAGGTTTTTAACCACACCCTGTAATACAACGCCTTCTTGCATGGTCTCTAATAATGCTTCGCGTTCTTGAATATTTTCTTTTTCTACTACTGCCCTACGTGATACAACTACGTTATTACGACGTTTATCAAGCTTAATTACTTTAAAGTCTAATGGTTTGCCTTCCAGATAAGTAGTATCACGTACTGGTCGTACATCTACTAATGAACCTGGTAAAAAAGATCGAATATCATTTACATTAACAGTAAAACCACCCTTTACTTTCTCGGTAATTATACCAATAATAGTTTCATTATTTTCAAATGCTTGTTCAAGTCCTTTCCAAGCAGCAGCACGTTTCGCTTTTTCACGAGATAATTTGGTTTCCCCATATCCGTCTTCTACTGCATCTAAAGCTACTTCAACTTCACTACCGACTTCTACTTCAAGTTGACAATTTTCGTTAAAAAACTGTTCAATTGGAATAATACCTTCAGACTTAAGACCAGCATTAATAATTACTACATCTTGACGTATTTCTACCACTATGCCGGTAATAATACTACCAGGTTTCATGTGTTTTTCAGATTGACTTTCTGCAAACAATTCAGCAAAGCTTTCGCTCATAATCAGCTATCAATTTATCAGTTTTTTTCATTAAATAGTTTAAGAAATTTATTTAATTGCATTCAAACTGAAGTTAAGCCACAATTTTGTGGTTAGTTAAAGTTTACTTAAAATTATGCTACAAAAAATATTTTTCTAAAAAGTATAAAGTTTTTTTGTAGACAAAATATTAAGCGTTATTTATGATAAATTAATTTCTTAAAATACCAATTTATTTAAAATACGTTCCACCACTTCCTCAATTGATAATTCCGTTGTATCAATAGTTACAGCATCGGTTGCCGCCACTAAAGGTGCGATGGTACGTGTACTATCACGTTTGTCACGGCTAGCTATTTCTACTGCTAGTTCAGACAGTTTAACATATATACCTATATTGTTCAACTGTTTATAACGTCTTAATGCTCGTTCTTCACAACTAGCGGTTAAAAAGAATTTATTTTTGGTTTCAGGAAATACTACAGTACCCATATCTCTTCCATCTGCCACAAGTCCTGGCAACACATGAAATGCTCGTTGTCTAGCTAATAATGCTTTACGTACTGTAGATTTAACCGCAATTTGTGAAGCCATAGTAGCATAAGTTTCATTGCGTATTTCTGTGGTTATATCTTGTCCTGCATAAATTATTTTTAGTTTACTCAAATCTGCTTCTGGAATAAATTTAATATCTAATTCCGTAGCCAATTCCACTAGTTTAATTTCATCTTCTAAAGATACTTGATGACGTTTTGCAATTAACGCCAAAATTCGATATAAGGCTCCGCTATCAAGTATATTCCAGCTTAAATGTTTGGCTATTTTTAAGCTAACAGTACCTTTACCAACACCACTAGGTCCATCTATAGTAACAATATTTACCATCATAACTAATGATTATTAATCGCTTATCGTTTTAGAAAAATCTGGTATTGTTTCTGGCTTACCGGCTTCCATATAGCGACTTTCACTACCACGTTTGGTAACATTTTCGTAAACACCATCATCCCGTTTAACTAACTTGGTAAATCCTAAATCACGTAATTCAGCATTACTTTTGGATTTTGCAATAGAAATACGTGAAATACGTTTACGAACTATTTCTTTACAATTGGGACAATTAACCAGAGGTTCATCTTTAATAGATTGTTTTATTTCAAATATTTCCCCAATTGAACAGGATTTATTTAAATGTTCATATTCATATATTGGCATGATTTATTCCACAACTTTGAAAAAAAGAATGATAAAATCGATAAATTTATGATTTAATTATTCAAATGGGAACAATAATACCATACTTTAGTATTTCAATTATTGTAAATTGCTATTAATTTTTATATAACCTTAAGCTAAGCATAAATATCTAACTTTCTTTTTAAAGATTAATTATTTCAATCTCTATCCTGGTATTTTTCTTTGCGACTATTGATGATATACCATAAGCTATTGGTTTATGG
Source organism: Thioploca sp. (assembly GCA_030627125.1). GTDB lineage: Bacteria > Pseudomonadota > Gammaproteobacteria > Beggiatoales > Beggiatoaceae > DRQV01. The sequence continues at coordinate 9,023 of DAOUSR010000007.1, read as the reverse complement.
TATCCGTGTCCGAAAGTTTGAATTCTTTCTATAGATATTCCTTTTTCTACTAATGCATTAGCTATTGCTGTAGCTCGTTTTTGCGATGATTTTAGATTAAGTTCATCTCGATTAATTTTATTAGTAAAAGTATCTGTATGAGCATGAATTTTAATCGTACTATTATATAGTTTCCGTAAAGTTGCAGCAATTTCATCTAGTTGCTTCGATGATTTTAGAATATCATTGTTAAATTTAAAATTATAAAAAGAAAACACAGGTTGTATTTGTAATTTGATTCCGCAATCTAAAAGATTATTATTAATAGTAGCATTATTTTTAGGATTATATAAAAGTAATAAATTTTCTTGGGAGATAATTTTATCTGAATCTACAATAGCATAATTTCGTTCAGTTAATAATTGTTGGATTTGCACTTTGGCATCTACATCTATTTTACATATATGTAAGTATGCTTCTAAGCTTAGAATAAATTGATTTTGTTCATAATAAAGTTCTCCTAAGTCATACCATGCTTCGTAAAATTTGGGATTTTGTTGTAAAGCTTGCTTATAATGTTTAATTGCTTGAGAATATTTCCCAGAATTTCCCAACACAAAAGCCAAATAATTATGAATTTCTGGATTAGGACAAAGCTGCAAAGCCCTTTCTAATAACCGTTTTTGTTGAGAAATTACATGTTTTTTAGCGTATAAATCATATGCTTGATAAAGTAGTTCATTAGCTTGATCGCAAACTTCAGTAGCCATAATTGGCATCATCAGGCTAAGCAATATTATTAGAATAAATTTTGGTTTTAAGATAATCATTTCTATTGGGATATTATAATTTAAATTACTTAATATTTAAAAATTATTTTATAGTCTTAAGGAAGGCAATCACAATAATGCCGTTAATTTAAGGATTTTAGTTGAGGTAATCAGATTACCTATAATATATACTATACATTTATAATTTTTAACTTTTTAATTCATAAATATACATTATATGCCAAATTCCATTCTTATTTTATCTCCAGATGTAATTACCGAACGTATGGCTGGGCCGGCTATTAGATACTGGGAATTTGCTAAAGCCTTAATTTCTTCTTTTCCAGTTACATTAGCGATTCCTAATTCAATATCTGAAGTATCTCAATCAATTGAGCCTATACGCTTAGTTCAACACAAACACGATAATATTAGTAAGTTAATAGAACAGCATGATATTATTATTTTTCAAGGATTTATTTTTGACCATTATCCAGTATTGTATCAAACTAGTAAAATTCTGATAGCAGATTTATATGATCCAGTTCCTTTAGAAGGTTTAGAGCAAAATAATACCGATATTCACAATCAAGTTAATATGATGAATAACCAACTTAAGCGGGCTGATTATTTTTTATGTGCTAGTGACCGCCAACGGGATTTATGGTTAGGTCATTTATTAGCTCTAGGACGCATTAATCCATTTACCTATAAACAAATCCAACAAAGAATAGTAACTATACCGTTTGGTTTACCAGATATTATGCCTCAACGTACAAATAGAGAATTTAACTATAAAGATAGTTTTATCTTACTATGGGGTGGAGGAATTTGGGAATGGTTTGATCCATTAACTTTAATTCGAGCGATCCATCGTTTATTGCCCGATTATCCGAATTTAAAATTAATCTTTTTAGGCACTCAACATCCTAATCCGACCATTCCAATAATGCCCAAACAAATTCAAGCGGAAACTTTAGCTAAAGAATTAGGTTTATATAATAATCAGGTTATTTTTCAAAGTGGTTGGGTTCCTTATGCTAGTTTAGCAAATTATTTGCTGGATGCTGATGTTGGAGTTAGTACTCATCTTGATACTCTTGAAACTCATTTTTCTTTTCGGACGAGAATTTTACATTATTTATGGGCTGGGAAACCTATTATTACAACTGGCGGTGATGTATTAGCTGATGCTATTATTGCTAATAATGCTGGTATTGTGGTAAAATCAGAGGATGAAGCGGGTTGGGTAACTGCTATTAAGCAAATGTATGATAATAAGAATTATGCAACTTATGCAAATGGAGCTAAGATACTTGCTAAACAATACCATTGGTCTCTTGTAACTAAACCTTTGCGAGAGTTATGTTCTAATGCTAGTTTAGCTCCAGATATGATTGTAGAAAATGATTTAAGAAAATCTTTGGCTTGGGATTGTGAGCATGAATATAATATATTAAAAAATAAATTGGAAATTATGGAGAATTCAAATTCATGGCGAATAACTGAACCATTACGAGCCATTCGTAGCTTTTTTAGTAGGTTGGGTTAGCGGAGCGTAACCCAACACTTGATTGGTTGAGAATGTTGGGTTACGTTATCACTAACCCAACCTACACAACTGCATTTTGGGCAACCACAAGGGATTGCCCCTACGAATGTTAACCATGTACAATTTTTGGATTATTACTAATATAATGTTGTATGTACGCAACAATTTTCATCATGTGAAATTATAATTTTTAAATAAATATTGCATTATTTGTTGACACAGTATAAAATAATGTGTAATATTTCGTGAAATGACATTTAGCTGAAGTGCGATAGATTGTTGTCTTTTTGCAACACAATTGAGTAGGAATTTATGTTTACATAAAATTTTTATCATTCTGTCTATTGACACTCAATAAAACACTGTGTAGTATGTTTTTAATAGATTTAAGATGTAATAGATACATTTAGTCGGGTATTATATAAGTTAAATACTTTGATATTTATTACGGTAACGCATTTAAAATATGGTTAAGTTAGATTAATCTTCTTTATTAAAGAAATTGTAGAGCTTAACTAATCAGAAAATTGTATTAATAACTTTATAGATAGGAACTTCGATCTTATGAAGAGAATAAATAAACTTGCTGCTTCAGTAGCAGTTGCATTGAGTTTGGGTGTAGTTGGTCAAGCTAATGCTATGATAGAGTTGGAAGCTAATGGTAGTGGTGATGCTTTGTTGTTCCCAGTGTTTTATGGGTATGGCGAAAACTATTTTACTATCATGAATAACGCTCCAGAATGGATACAAGGCCATTTACGTTTTCGTGGTGCTTCATGGTGTGGTGAATTGTTGGATATGGATATTATCCTATCACCAGGCGATGTATTCGTATTTCGTTTGGCAGATATTGATGGTGATGGCTATTGGGAAATTGACCAAAGTTTAGATCCTAAAAACTTCAGATATACAGGTATGTTGAGCAGTTGTGGTCCAGAATTAGCTGATGGTACTACTCCTGTTAAAGATACTCTAAACTGCTATGACCAATCAAGTGATTTGATTCCAGACCCTAACAATACTGATAATCCTCCGGGAAATATTACTAAAGAATTAATTCTACATCATCGTAATGTAGGTCAAGTTGAATTTATTGCTGAAGGTGTATTAATGCCTAAAAATGCAGTATCTACCAACATGCCTAAATTTATAGATGATTCCAATGCTAATAAATTATCTGGATTAGGTCAACGTCAAGTTGGTAATGGATTAGGAACTCATTTATGGTCATGGGTAGATGGATATATGGCTTATCCTAATAATGATAGTGCAGCACCTGAAGGTCCATTCCAAGATGAAATAGGGAACTTTACTGTTCTTGAACCAGCTAGATGGGCAGAAGATGTTGGTAATGTTTTGACTGGTAGTGCTTTTATCAATATGGTTGGCCAAGATTATGGTTTGGCTTATAATGCTGACGCATTAGTGAACTTCCGTACTAATACACATAATCATAGAGTTGACAACTATATTGACGAAGTAAATGAGAATGGTGTTATTGTAACTAATCATGATGATGGTGTTATTTTACACAATGAAAGTGCTTCTGCAATAGCAAGTAATTATTCATATGTATATGGTTATAAAGAATCAAATCTTATGGAATCACGTATTAGCTTTAATAATACATGGGGTCCAACTTTAGCTGATGGCGATGATTACATTACTGGAACTGATGATTTTAATTGGTTAGATAGTGTAACTGCTAATACAAATGGTTTTACTGGTATAGATGGTTGGGATGCTCGCATGGGAACCAATAGTATTACTGAAGTTCAAGAGGCTGTTCGTAGAAAATCTAATGGAGCTTCTTATCAATCATTCTCTAGTTTTTACTATGATAATTCTGCTCTAAACAGTTGGTATGTAGCTTTTTACCCAACTATGTTTTATTATGGTGAGGATAGAAATCTTTGGAGAGATAATCAACAAGAGGCAAGTAGGCGATCTGCGATAAACGTAACTGATCAGTTGTTAGGCAAGCGTGGTTATTTATCTGCTGCTGTTGAACACATTCTTAACACTGCTAAACCATATAATATTCAAGTGTGGGATATTGAGGAAAAGTCTGCTTCTACTAAAGCTGGTCCTGGTTGTGTAGTTTCCCCTTGTGTTAATGCCGAAGTTATTTCTCAAGAATTCCCAATTCGTGAGCAAGTTGCTGTATTTACCATTAAAGACTTGAAACGTAAATTTGGTAGTACTGGAGATCATATGGCATGGAAATCTGGCCGAGTTGTTATGGCAGTAGCACCACGTGCTGACAAATGTGTTGGTAGTGAAGAGAATTGTGAAGCTCATTATCCAGGTATTTTATATACTTTTGAAAAAGCTTCTGAGTCAGAGTATGAACAATGGCGTCCAATGCACAGAGGTTCAAATTAGTAGCTATTTATAGTTAACTAATAAGTTTTAATTAGTAATAAATGCAAACCTGACAGGTTTTAAAAACCTGTCAGGTTTAGTTGTTTTTGGAACATTATATTCCCCAACGTTTTCGTTGAAAATATATATCGTGATTTTCTTGCTTCATTCCTTTAAAAAATATGTGGAATAATACTGCTATTTAAATTAACATTCAGTAACCATATATTTCCTATTGAATTTAAAAAATATTATGAACTTATTCAAAGTTACCAAATATATAATATTATTTCTTTTATTATCCAATATCAGTTATGCTGCAGTTGAAAAAGGAGTTATAAAAATAGACCATTGTCTAGATTGCGACACTTTATTGATAGGAGCAGCTAATGTTTATCCTAATAGTATTCAATGGGTTGGGAGTCAATTAGGTAGCATTACTCTTCGTTCAAAACTATATGAATATGGTTTTACTGGTTGGCAAAAAAACTATGATTTAATAACTGATAATCTATGGAATATGGACGGTCCCCAAAAATTATCTGTGATTAGTGCTAAAGCCGACGGTATTGCTCCATCCATTGGTTTTTTCTTTGTCCCTAGTTCTGAAGAAAAATATACTACTGATATAGTTTATACAGTTTCAACTATAGGAGATATTAGTAAAAAAATTACTGGTGTAGGAGTGTTGGACGATAAGAAAGCTATAACTTTAAAAGTTGAAGCGAGTTATCCTAATGGATCTGTTCAAGGATGTGGTATAGGCTGTCAAGAAATATCAATACCAGTAAGAGGAAAAGTTACATTTACGGTAACTCCTGATATTGATCAAAATATTGTTCAAGAGTTAGGTTTGAATCCTGATTCTCATAATAACGTATTTATACGACTTGCAGCTAATGAAAAAGATACTGGTTGTTCAACAGTGCATCTTGCTTTTGAAGATCGAGGACAAAAAGTTACACAAGGATTGTCAACTGATAAAAATAATTATTATGATTTTTTGGGAATAGCCGGGCCTGATGCAATGTTACGTAACTGTAGTAGAGGATATTCTTTTCTACGTAGCTCAGGTAAATCCTTTGAGTTTTATGCTAATAACGTATACGATACAGGCACAGGTTATGCTGAATATAAATTTGCTGTAGAAGGACATTATGATATACAAAAATGGCCTAATAGTATTCAAACCTTTCGGATACGAACTACGGATCAAATTGTAACTAACCAATCACCAACTGCAAGAATTAGTGCAACGCCATCCACAGGCCAAGCTCCTCTGGAAGTATCTTTAAATGCTTTAAGTTCTTCTGATTCAGATGGCAGAATTGCTAGTTATGAATGGACAAGCGATGGTATATTTATGTCATCAGAAGCTACTCCACCAGTTCACACTTTCTCTCAAGTTGGCACATATTCTATAGGCTTAACAGTTACGGATAATCAAGGAGCAACTCACTCTACTCAAAAAACAATAACTGTTCTGGCAAATAATGAAACATTAAACAAAATTCCAACAGCTTTATTTACCACCAAACAAAATGGATTTAAGATAGATTTGGATGCTGCAAATTCTGTTGATGAAGATGGTACTATTGCCAAATATACTTGGTCATCATCTGATGGTCAACAAATTGTCGCTGGCCAAACCGCTTCCATAACATTTAGGAACGTAGGTAATTATAAAATAACCTTAACTGTTAAAGATGATGATGGTAGCTCAAGCTCTCCTGTAACAAAAGAATTTGATATTGTTGCTCAAAGTGAACCACCAATTGCTCGATTTGAAGTTATACACGATATATTTATTGATAATAATGAATTACAACAACCAATTGTATTAAATCCAGCAACATCTGAAGGTTCAATTGAAAAATGGGAATGGAGCATACTAAATATATGTAGTAATGCAGCCGAAGCAGACTTACCTGAAACTGGTGAAGAATTTTCTGTTACATTAAAAAATGGTAAATATTTAATATCTTTGACTGTTATAGATAACAACGGACAAAAAGATGTTACTTCAAAACCTATTACAATTCCTCATTTACTAGCCGATTTTACTACTAATTTTGTCGGATTACGTACCATTGAACTTGATGCCACTAAATCTACTATTCCACACACTGATGTAATTGATTGTGAAACTCCTCAAGTTAATGTGGATAAAATAACCGATTATTGGTGGTGGGCTAGTTATAATACTGAAAAAATTGCCGAAGATGCAATAGACACTTCTAAATTTGAATACGTATTTGAAAGAGAGCCTAAAGATGGTGATTATGTAATTAGTTTACTGGTTATTGATGATAACGGCCAGATGGCTAGTAAATCAAAAGTCATAGAAGTGCTAGATGAACAATTGCTAACATTATCTGACAATGGAAAGTTACTGGAAGATGAAACGTATATTGCGGCTAAATTTAAAAGCGGAGTATTTATTGGTAATGAATTAATTACTGATGGTAAATTTGATTATATTAATTCTGAAGTAACTGTTGTAGCCACTATTATTGTGAATAAAGATCATATTAATACTAAAGTTGAACCATTAGTAATAATTAGAGCATCTGGAGAAAATTCTCCTGCACACACCTATAGTTGGTATTTGAAAACAGTTGATAATGCTGAAGGATTTAAACCTTGGTATGGTGAAGGATGTATTTGTAACGTATCTACTGATACAACCTGTGCAAAAATTGACATTGCTCCTGATACTTTTAATGCGTGTAATTGGTTACCATTAACTAATTCTGAAATTAAAAATACTATTCAGGCCGCCTCTAATGCTGAGAAAATATTAATAGATAACACAACAGTAGATACCTTAAAAATTGATATTTTTAATGGTCGTATTTCTGATGCAATATTTAATAAAAAAGCACACCCTGCCAATCTGTTTTTCTCAGAAATTGATATTTTTATTGGTTATCGTGTAACAGATGAGAATAGTAAACACAATGGTACTATCGTATATAGTGAAACTCCAATTACGCTAAAAAATAAGCCTAATTAAAATATTTAACACTACTCCAATAACTCTTAAATATATCAAATAAATAGGCTTTTAATTAAACTACAGACCTGACAGGTTTTCAAAACTTTTCAGGTCTAAATAACTACTAGTTTTAACCCTCCCATCTTGATAATCCCCAAACCTTATAATTCGATCTACACTTAGCTAGGGATGTACACTCAAAAAGGTGGTAATTACAGAATGCCACTCTGCTAAGTGTTTCCCCTAAAAATTCTATAACTGCTATGGAAAGTCTATAAAATGACCACCCAAAATTTAATTATCCGTGACTTCCACGGTGCTACAATTCGCCAACGTTCTAGTGATGGATATTTTGATTCTACTGCTATGTGTAAGGCAACTGGAAAAAAAATTAAAAATTATCGATGTAATAATGCCACTCAAGAATTTCTTATAGCTTTGTCAAAAAAGCTTGAAACGCCCATAGAGTCTCAAAGGCAGAATTCTGCCCTTGACGGAAATAAAGGGCTTATGGAAATAACTCGTGGAGGAAATAATGCTGGTACATGGATACATTCTAGGGTAGCTATTCATTTGGCTATTTGGTGTAATCCTGAATTTGCAGTACTCGTGACTGATTGGGTCTATGAGTTACTAACTAAAGGTACAGTATCACTCAATCCTAATAAATCTCACCAAGAAATTACCATATTCGCTGAAGTTCAAGCCAAAAAATTAGATAATCTTGGCATAGTTGGCAATGCAAAACAGATTTCCATTAACAACTCCATCAAGGAAAAATTCGATTTAGATATCCTAAAGATATTAAATATCAAATCTCAACCATCTGAAGTTCAACAAACCTTATTAATACCATCAATCATAGCCAAACAAACTGGTTTAAAAGGTGCAAGACTAATTAATGTAAAACTAATCGAATTTGACTTACAAACCAAACATCGTGACTCCAAAGATTATCTTTACTACCAACTAACAGAAAAAGGTCTTAAATATGGTCAATATCAAGACACTAGTATAAGCACCCCAGTTCGTTCTATAAAATGGTACGAAAGCATATTAGAATTAGTAAAACCAGCATCCCTATTTGCATAAATTCAAGTCTTCATTTTATGTAGGGGCAATCCGTTATGGTTGCCATTAACTTAATGGTATTAATGATTCCACATAGGCACTTACTATATTTTTTAATGGTTAGCAACATATTTAATTTACTGTTATAAAATAATATTTATTGAAATGGAACTAAATTTTAGTTATGTTTATGCTAAACTAATATTTCTTAATAACTAATTTCACGAGAAAATATGCAAAAAATAATTTTATCCATTATTGTAAGTTTAATGTTGTTTAATCATTGTAT
>DAOUSR010000127.1 GCA_030627125.1 Thioploca sp. | reverse complement strand
GTCAAGCAAAGATTCTAATTTACTCACAGAAATGCGAGAATTAATGCGACGTTTACATTACTCCATTCATACCGAAAATGCCTATTGTTTCTCGTTTCCAACGTCCTCGTTGGGAATGCCTAGCATGACGCTCTGCGTTATTCCTTGCTGGGTTACGACTAACTAACCCAATCTACAAAGCTGTCTAAGCCATGTTCCAGCCAGTCCGGTAATAATATAACTTTCACCAAATATTTCTATAATCACAGCTGGTTAACCACAAATTTTACCATTTTATTCAATAGGATACCAATGGCTTCATTAGTTGCAAATATACTACCTTCCGCATCTTTACTCACAGCATTTTCTATAATTTCAAACACTTGAGTAGCTTTAACTTGACGGCTTGTCATGTCAAATAACTGAGCTCGTAATACCAAACGTACTTGACTTGGTTCAGTAAAAAATTCCTGTTGCAAACGCAAAATTTCAGTGTCCAAACGCAATTCACAAGCTATTGGAGCTGTAGCAGCTGATAATACTGCTTTAAACTTGCCACTAGTTTCAAGATAATGCACTAATAATGGTAATAACATACGGGCTGGTGTATCGACCCACTGAACGTCATCATGCTGCTTAATTTCATAACCGTCATTGGTATAAATTAAAGCTGAAGTATCAAAACCTGGAGCTGCTTTAGGAATTGATACCAATAACATTTTGTTACCTTGCATTTTAGCTGGGATAGATTTCAACGGCACATTAAATAAGAAAATTTTAGGAGCAGCAAAAATATTTAAGCTGAATAAACTCAATAAAATAATTAGGTTAAACTGTTGTAAAGACATATTTATTTACCAAATAGCAGCATATTAGGTTTACGTTCTAACTCTTTCGTAAAATTGCGTAATGTATTTAATAAAACTTGCAATTCTCTTAATGAATTTGTTACTTCTGGCAAAGCTTGACGAGTGAAATAATCTATATCGTGTCGACTGTCTGTAACCGCAATTCCAATGTCACCAGCAATTTTACCAATTGTCTTAGTAGTAATTTCTACCTCCTGTACTACATGATCAACTAAGGAAATAGTGTTGGCAAAAGTATGGGAAGTTTTTTTAACTGTATCAGCAATTTCAGCAAAATCAATTGAACCACTTTCGACTGAAATCAAACTACTTTCTATTCTATCAGTTAAATCTATGATTTTTTTACTTATTATATCAATATTAGTCGTGATTTTTAAGGTGTTTACCAAAGTTGTTTCAATATCTTGGTCGTGAGTTGCTAAAGTATCACTAATTATTTCAAAATTATGTAATGTCTTTGTCAGAGAGGCAATATTGTTTTCGGACAGCAAGGTATTGGCAGCTTCAGACAAATTATTGATATTAAGCATTAAATCATTAGTAGTTTTAGAATTTAAGTTATTTAATAAACTGGAAATTGTAGTATCTAAACGTGATAATAATGAAGGTTTATTGCGTAATTCTGGATATTTTTGGCCTGATTTTATTGTAATTAACGGAGCTTCTATACTGCCACCAGTGAGTTCTATATAAGCTAATCCAGTCAAACCTTGGACCGATAATAACGTTGTAGTATCTTGCCTCAATTGTAAATCTTGTTCTATATTTAATAATATTTGGACTTCACTGGGACGTTGGGGATTTAATTTAATATCATATACATAGCCAACTGTAACTCCATTATATTTAACTGGTGATTTTAGGTTTAATCCAGATACTGATTCTTGAATATAGGCTTGATAAGTTTGATAATCTTTTTTTTGAATATCAACACTTAACCATAATATTGAAGCGACTAATACAATACTTAGTACAATAACAAATAAACCAACAATAGCGTAATTAACTTTACTGTCCATATTTAATTCCTAAGTCTTTGTGGATTATCGTTATAAATAAAACACAGCTAACCAAATTACTTCTGCACTTGTCCATTCAACTTGATGTTTTTCATGTGCTTTTATGTTAACAAAGTCTCCTTCAGTTAGATGGAGAATTTTATTATCAAGTTTAAATTTTAATTTTGCGGTTCCTTTTAAGACGATTACCCATTCATTTTCAGTTTGGTCATACCAAAAATTAGGCTCTGATTTATGACTTTTTGAAACAATTCGTTCAATTCTTACTCTATTTGAATTTACTAAAATATCGGTAATTTCTTCAGGTATCTGTTCTGGTATATCATTAAATATGTTCATTGTATATAGCAATTCTTAATTATGAATGCTTAATTCTTAATGAAATTCAAGATAAATATCAATCTCTTAAATAGAATATCTATACCTGTTGGCGTTTTCCAAAAATCCCGGTACCTATACGTACTAAAGTAGAGCCTTCCGCTATAGCAGCTTCCATATCATTTGTCATGCCCATTGATAATGTGTCTAAATTCAGCCCTAAATTTTTAAGCTGTTGATAAGTATCGTGTAAAGCACGAAAAGGTAAGCATTGTTGTGTGAAATTTTGACTAGATATTGGTAATGCCATTAAGCCACGTAAGCATAAGTTAGGTAATATGGCAATTTCTGCTGCTAAATTAGGTAATTCGTTTAATTTAATCCCAGATTTTTGTGGTTCTGAACTAATATTTATCTGAATACAAACATTTAAAGGCGATAAACTGGTTGGCCGTTGAGTGCTTAAACGTTGAGCGTGTTTAAAATTATCCACCGATTGCACCCAATCAAAATTTTCCGCAATTAAGCGAGTTTTATTACTTTGTAATGCTCCAATAAAATGCCATTCTAAATCATATTTCGTCAAAGCCTGAATTTTTGGAAGTGCATCTTGTAAATAACTTTCTCCAAAACTAGTTTGACCAACATTAATAGCAGCAATAATATCTTCAACCGGCCGAGTTTTACTGACTGCCAATAAATTTATATCTGCTGGAAAACGGTTAAATTGTTGAGCTATTTCAATTATATTTGCTTTTATTAGGGTAATTTTTTCAGAAATCATAGTATAGCAATTCTTAATTATGAATGCTTAATTTTTAATTAAATTCGATATAAATATCAGTCGTTTAATTTGTATCAATATATTCTATTCAATTCGGAAATGCTATATACCAGTAATAATTTCAGGCTGGCAAAATGGTGGTTTTAATTGGATTTTAATTTTTTGTTGTTGGTATTGCAGTTGTAGGATACCACCATTACATGCACCATTAGCACGAAACAGAATTGGAGCATCAACTCGGATTTGCCAATCTTTAGGTAACTTCCAATTTGTTGGCAATTTAGGCACTGGTTTGATTTCTTCTAATGTATATGGATCATTTTCATAAATTGGTGGATAATCAGTCAAAGTAAAATCCCGGCTTTGGCGAAAAGATAAGTAACCTAGTTCACCTAAACGAGCAAAGACTTCGTCTCGTTCAAAAGCAGTTTGCACACTATCATACATAGTGGTTAAACGAGGTATAGTTACACCTGCTAGTAAGCTGAAAATTAACATTACGACAAGAAGTTCTAGTAAGGTATAACCATTTGAGAGCTTATAATATTGCAATTTGCTTACTCAATTTCTAAAGTATTAATTATCAAATAATTAGTTACATAAGATTATCTAGGTGGTAAATAACCAATATCTGTATCAAAATCAGTTCCACCGGGTTGACCGTCCGCACCTAATGAATATAAAGCAAAAGGATGAGAATCCACTCCGGGTACACTGTATTGATACGGATTATTCCAAGGGTCTAATGGTAAATCTTCTTCTAAATAAGGCCCTTTCCAAAATAGTTTAACATTTTCATCAGTAGGAGGAGTTTTTAACAGAGCTAAACCTTCTTCATTAGTTGGAAGTCTACCCATATCTAAACGTAATGTTTGTAAAGTTCCCTTTAATGTTTTAACTTGAATACTAGCTGTTTGAACCTTGGCTTTATCAACATTACCAAAAATTCGTGGCCCAACTAATCCAGCAAGTAGCCCAATAATCACTAATACTACTAACATTTCTAATAAAGTAAATCCTTTGCTAAGTTGCATAATCTTCATTTGTTAAGTTAAAATTTATATCAATTGCCAATGGGATAATTCATTGCGTAAATCAGCTATTCTAAACGGTTTACTAATATAGCCATCAATACCAATTTTAAAACAATATTCCCGATATTCTGGCGAATCATGAGCTGTCATAGCTATAATCGGAATATGATTACCGTTTTCATCAGCTCGAATTTTAATTGTTGTATCATATCCATTCATAATTGGCATTTGACAATCCATTAAAATAATACTGTAATCATTAGTTGATATCTTTTCAAGAGCTATCACACCATTATCAGCAATATCAACAGTAAGCCCCAATTTTTTAAGCATAGCGGATGCTACTTTTTGATTAAATAAATTGTCTTCTGCTAATAAAACATGATGTTTATTTTCCATAATTATGTTCTGTACCATGCTCATTTTGTAAACTTCTTATGAATATTAATTCTATCACAATATTTATGAATATTCAATTTTTTATATTTGAAAATAAAAGCTTAAAAGCAGTGATGGTTTATCTTTGTGTTAATATCTTATGGAGATAGTTTCTAAAATATACTTTACAATATGCAGAATTTAATGAGGATTGCTGTATAGCAATTACTAATAAAATTATATATAAATCATTTAATTCGTATTAATATCTTCTATTCAATTAAAAAATGCTATAAATTAGGAGTAAATTTGATAATATGGAAAATTCAAAAAATTGTGATGGAGTAATCCATTTTGGTAATGTGGATTGGTGGTATCATAATCGTGGTCACGCCTCGGTACGGATGGCAACTCGCATTTCTAAACATGTACCAACAGTATGGATCAATAGTATTGGTATGCGAATGCCAGTTCCCGGTAAAACCGAAATTGCTTGGTCAAGATATTGGCGAAAAATCAAAAGTTTAACTAAGGGTCTTAAGCGTGATCCAAGCTCTGGAATGTATATTTACAGTCCTATTTTTATCCCTCGTTATACTCCAACCATGTTGCAAGTTAATGGCTGGTTATTGGCTTTACAAGTAAAAATAGTCTGTTGGAGATTAAAAATTAACCATCCATCAGCATTAGTTTCGATGCCAACCATGACTCCAGCTGTTGAACGTGGCAAATGGGTCAAAGTAGTATCGGATCGTTGCGATGATTTCAGTACTTTGCCAGAAGCCGATAAAGAACAAATTGGAGCATTAGAAAGACGCTTATTGGAAATTTCTGATGCAGCAGCTTATGTACATGAAGGTTTGATGGAACGTGAGCAGGGATTGGTAAAGGAATCGGTACTTATTGGACATGGAGTAGATTTTGACCAGTTTGTAGCAGCTCGGCCAATTGGAGGAGAACGGACAGCGATACCTAAATCTATGCTTGGTTTACCAAAGCCAATTATTGGTTTTTATGGTGGCATGGATGAATATCGCATGGATTCAGACTTGATGGTTAAAATTGCTCGCCATATAAATCCTGGAACTTTGGTGCTAATTGGGCCTAAACAAATGGATTTATCACGAGTTTTAGCAGAAAAAAACACTAAACATATTGCTCAAGTCTCGCCAGATGAATTGGCTGCTCATGCCGCTCATTTTGACGTTGGAATCATTCCCTTCCTGCAAAATGAATTTAATGAAATGTGTAATCCCACCAAGTTGAAAGAATATTTAGCTTTGGGCTATCCAACTGTAGTAATGGCTTTACCAGCGTTTCAAGTCTATAAAGATTTAATTTATAATGCTAATTCTCATGATGAATTCTTGCTGGGTATTGATAAAGCGTTACAAGAAGATGATCCGAATTTGATTACTGGCAGAAGGCAAACAGTCGCTGGTAGTAGTTGGGATACAGTTGCAACTAAGGTGGCTAAATTGTTAGCGGTTCCTGTGTGATTTTTAATCAAAATCCGCATCCAAATTAATCCAAGAATTCCTAACCAACACGTTGAGAATTAAAAATTATATACAAGGTTGAGTTACGACTAAGTCTAACTCAACCTACTGTTTAGTATCTGAAATAATTATCAGGATTATACAAATGATAAACATCAAAAGGTCTAGGTTGCGGTATTTTAGAAAATTGCTTACCTCGTTGATCTACATTATTAGATGCAAATGCAGTTTCTCCCGGATTTATTATTTCCAGCTTAGGTTGTTGTATAAAAGAAGTATCTTGAATATCTTCAACAATGTAATCAACCCAAAAATATTTTACTGCATTATCAGCAAATTCCATCCAATCTCCACTGGAACTGTTTTCATACATTTTTTCAACCAATTCAGATAAAGAAATTCCCATTTTATTCGCAATTGGTGATAATACCCGGTTTGACCATTCATCTAAAACTTTTAACCGTTCCAATTGTTCGGTTTTATTACCTTTTGAATAACCCCAAACTTGATGGTGTAAAATAATTGCATCTGGATAAGCATAAGAACGTTCTGCTAACGTTGTAAGCACTGCCGCCATACTTGCAGCAAAAGATTTGACTACTACATACACTGGAGCCTTACTTTTTTCCATCGCTTTCAATATTCTTACTCCTTCCATTACTGAACCACCTCGGCAATAACCAATTACTAAAAAAATAGGATATTCTTGGCTCTTATTATTAAAATAATGAATCCGTTCCACAATATAATCGGCAGTTCCAAATACGATTGGACCATCTAAAGAGATTTTCCGATCACTAATAGTCAACTTACCATCTACAAAAGGTTCTTTAGGATAATTTTGCGGATTATTAACTTGGCTATTCCATTCTTGTTGTTTCTCTCTTTCAATAATTTGCCGATCTAACTTAAGTTTTCTAAAATTCAGTTCACTTAATTGCGTATCAAAATTCAGTTGGTTTTGTTTATTTCGTTCCTCAGCAATATCATTATTAATCGACAAATTATCTAACTCCTGTTCAAGAGCAATTTTTGCCTGTTTATGTTGTTTATCACTGATAGCATTTTCTAAACTCAAACGTGCTTCGATTGAAACCTGTTTTGCCAACAAATTATCTTCTTTAGCAGAATAAAGAGCATTTTCTAGTAACAAACGTTCTTTTTCTTGCTTAAGTTTCTGTAACTTTTTTTCATGCTCCAATCTCAATTCTTCTTGCTGTAACTTTAGAATTTTCACTTTTTGTGTAAGAATATTGATTTGGCCACTATAAGGATACGGTGATTCCAACTGCACATTTTGCAATTCTAAATTGTCTTCCACTTGTAATTCAAGAGGTTCTTCGCCCTGAGCAGAAGCAAAATGAGCGAACATAAATAAAACCAAATAAATCGTAATTTTATTAGAATACATGATTATTTCCCCATATTATTCAATGTATTATATTGTAACTGAGTTAAAAATTTAGCATTACAATAATCAGATAACTTCCTATTAAGCAATGAACATGCCAATAATTAATTAAATGAAATAGGCAAAAGTTATTCCATAAATTAAATAAATTGCAAATCCAGTCAATTGAAAAGTTTCTTATGCAAGAAATATAGCGTTTCTTGGTAGAATAAAGTACAATGCAAAAAACGATTTAAAGTATCGCAAGATAAATCTTGTATTCCAGAAACTATTTAGCCTAAAAAAATTATAAAATCAACAGTAGGATGTACTACCTGCTATATAATAATTTTTAACCCCAGAATTTCAAAATTTTTCAAATTATATTTCACATGAAAACCTTAGCCATAGAAACGGCCAAACGACGTACTTTTGCCATTATTTCTCATCCTGATGCTGGAAAAACTACAGTTACAGAAAAACTATTATTATTTGGTGGTGCTATTACTTTAGCTGGTACAATCAAAGGTCGTAAAGCAGCCCGACATGCAACTTCTGACTGGATGGAGTTGGAAAAGCAGCGGGGAATTTCTGTAACTTCCTCAGTAATGCAGTTTCCCTATAAAGATATTATTGTCAATCTATTAGATACCCCCGGTCATGAAGACTTTTCCGAAGACACTTATCGAACTTTAACCGCCGTTGACTCAGCTTTAATGGTGATTGATGCTGCTAAAGGAGTTGAAGAACGCACGATTAAGTTAATGGAAGTATGTCGTTTACGTGATACTCCAATTCTTACTTTTATCAATAAATTAGACCGTGACGGCCAAGAACCGATTGACTTGTTAGATGAAGTTGAGAACGTTCTCAATATTCAATGTACTCCAATCACTTGGCCTATCGGAATGGGCAAAAGTTTTAAAGGAATTTATAACTTTTTGACTAATAAGGTAACTTTATTTCAACCTAGCAAAAATAGCATAATTAATGAAAGCAAAGATTATGCGGAACTTGACGATCCAGAACTGATTGCCATATTGGGAAGCAGTATTGTTGCTGAATTAAAAGATGAAATTGAATTAGTACAAGGAGCCAGCAATCCATTTGTATTGGAAGATTTTTTAGCTGGTGAATTGACTCCAGTGTTTTTTGGTTCTGCCCTTAATAATTTTGGCATCAAGGCATTGTTGGACGGTTTTGTTGACTATGCACCAATTCCACAAGCGAGACCGACTTTAACTCGTAACGTTGATCCAAATGAAGCTAAGTTTTCAGGTTTTATATTTAAGATTCAAGCTAATATGGACCCAGCCCATCGAGATCGTATTGCTTTCTTGCGAGTTTGTTCTGGTAAATTTAATAAAGGCATGAAAATGAATCATTTGCGTATTAATCGAGAAGTACAGATTGCTAATGCAGTGACATTTATGGCTGGAGAACGAGAACATGCTGAAATGGCATATCCTGGCGATATTATTGGCTTACACAATCATGGAACCATTCAAATTGGAGATACTTTTACCCAAGGTGAAGATTTAAAATTTACTGGTATTCCACATTTTGCTCCTGAAATATTTCGCCGAGCTAGACTACGTGATCCATTAAAAATGAAGGCTTTATTAAAAGGTTTGCAACAACTTAGCGAAGAAGGAGCTACTCAATTATTTCGTCCATTTACTAATAATGATTTGATTTTAGGAGCGGTGGGAATTTTGCAGTTTGATGTGGTGAGTTGGCGGTTGAAGAATGAATATGGAGTAGAATGTGGTTTTGAAGCAGTTCAGGTTGCTACAGCCCGTTGGGTTAGTTGTGAAGATGATAAGAAATTTGAAGAATTTAAACGCAAAGCTAATTCAAATCTAGCTTTAGATGGTGCGAATAATTTGACTTATATTGCTCCCACCAAAGTTAATTTGTCGTTGATGGAAGAACGCTGGCCAGAAGTTAAATTTTTTGCGACCCGTGAACATTAAGTAAATATACAGCAATTCTTAAATTAGGAATTGCTATTAATTTGGACTTTGAACAAACCGCCTCAACCCCATTGGATAAATGGAATAAAAAATATCTTCGCACCAAGTCAATAGTTAGAGGTTTTATCCTTAAATCCGGTGAATCCTGATTCAGACAATTTGTTGTTTAGGTGATTAAATCTTGCCTACCTATCAACAAATTTAGTATAATATATGATTCCTTATTTCAATGGTAAAAAATTATGAAAGAAAGATAAGCTGTACACTATGGTCAAATAGTGCGATTCGTTTCTGAGAAATGTAGCATAAGCTACTAATAATACAGAGGTTTTTTAAATAAAAACTAACTAGATAAGTCATGTGGATGAAAGGCTTCCACTG
>DAOUSR010000224.1 GCA_030627125.1 Thioploca sp. | reverse complement strand
ATTCAAACGGTCGTCGACAGGCGGTGTGCCAGTAAGAACAGAGGATTGAGTGCTAATGGTTCATTGTAATGATGAATATATGCCAACTTATTCACTGTATGTAAAAGAATTTATGTTAAATTATGAATTCCGTAAATTCCAACTGAAAAGTTGATGAGAAACAACCAAACGGTCATAGCATATATTATTGATAAGCATGTAATATTAATATAAGCTGGTAAAACAGCATTACATAGAGAGGAGCGGTGTGAGGTGAAAGTCTCACGTACCGTTTTGAAGACGAGTTTGACAGGGCGACTTGTCAGGCTTAGTTTAACCAGAATCTGTAACAGCCCCAGTACAATATGGTGCAGGTGTACAAGCATTAGTAATTAAATTATCAGTTGACCATAAGATGCCGTTGAACCAGCCAACTATTCGAAGACATATATGGTTACGAAATTAATAGCACAACTATTGAAAGAACCTTGAAACTTGGTTATATATTTGCCGAATCAGTAGAAACTGAAAATATAGCTAACCTATTAGCACAAGACGTAGTACATTTTGATGAAACGGGGATAAGAGTTGGAGGTAAATTGCATTGGCTACATACAGCTTCAACTTATACCCATCTGTTCATACATGAAAAACGTGGTAAAGACGTTTTAGAAAGTGAAGCATCTATACTAAAAGACTTCAAAGGCACCAGCAGTACATGACTGTTGGTCTCCTTCAAATTTGAAATAATTACGCTCGTCTGCAAGCCGTTATCTTAACTGTTCGAAAGAAGGCCATAACGTTTTTACTTCCTTACGTAATTTATTTTCTCCTACTGCCTCTTCTATATAATTGTAGGTAGGTAGTTACTAAAATCCGTTATAGTCAGTATTTACCAGATTACCATAAAATCTCAAAATGCTAAACTGAAAATAACTCCTTTCTTAAGGGTAGGCAATGAAAATTATATTTACTTTGGTATTGTTAGCTATCAGTGTGGTTGCATATGCTGCTGATAAAATAGAAGTAACAATTGAAGGCTTAGAAGGAGAAATATTACAAAATGTAAAAGCCTATCTGAGTATCGGAGAACAAAATTCTCATCTATCTGCTCGGCGTATTCAGCGTTTACACAAGCAAGCTAACGAAGAAATAAAACAGGCTTTACAACCTTTTGGTTATTATCGGCCTAAAATTATCTCTGCTGAATTAACTGAATCTAAACAGGATAGTTTATGGCAAGCAAGGTATGTAATTGAATTAGGAGAACCTTTAAAAATTCAAGCGGTTGATATAAATTTTAGTGGCGATGCGAAGCAAGATACTATGTTACCAAAACTGTTAGCCAATTTTCCAATTAAACTTGGTGATACCTTGACTCATCCTAATTATGACAAAGCTAAACAATTATTGCATAGCTTTGCTGAGGAAAGAGGTTATTTCGACACAGATATTACCAAACATAATATTTATATTGATAAAGATGCTTATACAGCTAGAATTGAACTAGATGTTGATACTAAACAACGCTATAAATTTGGCGAAATTACATTTGACCAAAAATTGTTTGAAGAAGCATTTTTACAACGATTTTTAACTTTTAAACCTAGTGATTTTTATGTTGGTAGCAAGGCAATAGAACTCAAAAATAATTTGCTGGGAAGTGATTATTTTACAACCGCTGATGTCAATATAAACCGTACTGAAGCCGATGAAGATTTACAATTACCAGTTAATATCGTATTGACTCCCCGTAAGCCTAACAAATATACTGCTGGAATTGGTTATGGTACTGATACTGGAGTAAGAGGTAGTTTAGGTTGGGAACGGCGATATTTTAATCGGCACGGCCATCGTTTTTCAACCAATCTGGAACTATCTGAAATCCAGCAAAGCATGACCAATCGTTATACTATACCACTTAGTACACTGGACAGTTTTATAGATATAACTGCTGGTTATCGGGATGAGACTACAGATATTAGTGAAAGTGAAGTTTTACTATTAGGTATCAGCAAGCATCATTCTCGCAGTATATTCGGTACTGAAATTAGTGAGGTAATTGGTTTAGAATATCGAGATGAAAGGTTTGCAATTGGTAGTGATACTGGTCATGCTAAGTTACTAATGCCAAATGTAAATTGGACTTATATCAAAGCAGATAGTCGAGTTTATACTTTGAAAGGTTATAGAATTGGGTTAAATGTGCGAGGAGCGTTGGATGGTTTTGGTTCTAATATTTCAGTTTTACAGACTCGGTTAGATGGTAAATTTATCCATAAATTATTTAACAAAGGTCGGATAATTTTACGTGGTGAAATGGGCAATAGTTTTGTATCTATCCTAGATGGTGATTTTAGAGAATTACCTCCATCCGTAAGATTTTTTGCTGGTGGTGACCGTAGTGTACGTGGTTATGATTATCAAGCTTTGGGACCTAAAAATCCAGAGGGACAAGTGGTTGGTGGCAAAAACTTATTAGTTGGTAGTACCGAATATGAGCATAAAATTTTAAAAGATTGGAGCCTAGCAATTTTTTATGATGTTGGTAATGCCTATAACGATGTTTCCGATACTTTGAAACATGGGGCGGGAGTTGGAGTTAGATGGCAATCACCAGTTGGATTAATTCGGATTGATGTTGCTGCCGCTTTAAGTGAAGAAGACCTTCCATTCCGCTTACATATTACGATCGGGCCTGATTTGTAAGCAAGTCTATTAACCATTTAGGTACTCACTGCCATTAAGTTAAGGGCAAAGGATTGCCTCTACATATTGATTTGTAGGGGTAATCCCTTGTGGTTACCCTAACCAATTTTCTTAACTTAATGGCATTGATTTAAGTACTGGGTTTGGACATTCAAGTTTTGAAAGTTATTAAATCCTCATTCTTTGCAATATTAATTCTTTTTCATTTTGCGATATTATTATTAAACCAGCCCATAGTTGAGACTATCAATAAATCCAACATACAATAAAACGCTCCAGCACTTACTGGCGGATTGGTAGTAGTCATTCCAAACCACTGCTCATCGTAATTCCATGCCCAGTTACCCACCGTTGTTCCATAAACTTCTAAAAATAGGGACAATAAAAACATCGTGGCATAGAGTTTTTTGGCTTTTCCAAAGATAAGGCATAATAAAAAAGCTATAAATAATACTCCACCTAAAGTATCTATTCCTGTCCCAACCGCAAAAACTGTATAAAATGCGGTCAGAGTTGGAATTAGCCATATAATCCAATTAGGCATTTTAGGAGCTAACAGTAATCCTAAAGTGAAGAGAAGTGCATGACCTGGTGGGATAAACCAAGGAATGTTATCTAAACGATACTCATAAAGTTGCCAAATTAAAGATAAAAATACTTCTCCAATAGTTGCGTATAACAAACATAGCAATAAGGCAATTTGTTTAGAACGATTAGCGTATTTAAATAACCCGAAGAAAAAGAGCCATATAAATATATTTACTATGATCTGACCCCAAGACCTAAATGTCTGATCGACTAATAAGCCTATTATTAAGGTAATGATGATAATTAGTCGCATGATTTATACAGTTCAATGCAAGATAAATTTTGCACTAATTCAATTAGCTACTTGACATTTTTGCAATAATCGGCCAGCTCCTAAGTCCAGCAATTGATTTGCTAAAGTAGTTCCTAGTTTTTCAGCCAATCTAACCGGCCCATAAATTTCTGATTGGATTATTTCTGAACCATCTACATCACCAACTAAGCCTTGAATTTTCATTTCACCAACGTCTATTTGAGCATATCCGGCAATAGGTATCTGACAACCACCTTCTAATTTTTTATTTAAAGCTCGTTCCGCTATAACACATTGCTGAGTAGGAATATCAATCAATTTTTCAATCAGGTTATGGGTTTGAATGTCATCGGTTCGATACTCAATCCCGATCGCACCTTGAGCAATTGCTGACAACATTACTTCTGGCTGTAATAATTCTTGAATTCGTTCGCCCCAACCTAATCGTTTTAAGCCTGCTGCCGCTAATACTATTGCGTCAAATTCACCATTATCTAATTTTCCCAATCTAGTGCCAACATTGCCCCGCAAAGAATGAATTTGTAAATCAGGCCGCACTGCTAATAATTGAGATTGGCGGCGTAAACTTGCTGTCCCAACAATTGCTCGGTTTGGTAAACTAGATAAATTAGGATAATTATTAGATACAAAGGCATCACGAGGCTCTTCGCGTTGCATTGCTATTAAAATTGTCAAACCGGCAGGGAATTCAACTGGTACATCCT
>DAOUSR010000180.1 GCA_030627125.1 Thioploca sp. | reverse complement strand
TTTCTTCTTGTATCAATTCTTGGCTTGTTTCTATTGATTCTTTTTTTAAATATTAATAACATGTTTATATCCTTTTGTATCTCTATACCACTTTCCTTAACTTAATGGCGTTGAACGAGGACATTGGGAACGAGAAAATTGATTGGAGTTTAGGTCGGTTTCATTGCATCAACCCTGCATGACTTTTAGCCAAGTACCTAACGTAGCTAGTAGTTCTTTTCTAAACAATGGGCTTAAAATTATAAAATTCGCCATTTAAAATTATTAGTCAATTGCAACATTTCCTCGGCATGAGCCAAAGTTTGACTAGTAATTTCTATTCCACCTAACATTCTAGCTATTTCTTCAATTCGTTGTTGCTGATTTAAAGCAGTTATAAAAGTATGAGTACTATCTTGCTGAATAGTTTTTTTAACTTGCAAATGCTGTTTGCCCTGACATGCTACTTGTGGCAGATGAGTAATACACAATACTTGACGTTGTTGCGATAAATTATTCAATAATTGCCCAACAATTTCAGCAACTCTACCACCAATACCAACATCAACTTCATCAAATACCAAAATTGGTACTCCATTGCTTTGAGCAGTAATTACTTGAATAGCCAAACTAATTCTCGATAATTCGCCACCAGAAGCCACTTTTTGCAAAGGTTTAGGAGCATGACCGGGATTAGTGCTAACTAAAAATTCTATAACATCAGTACCAATCGGAGTAGGGAGAGCATCTTCATCTTCGCTAACATCAATCACTAAACGCCCACCAGGCATACCAATTCGGTGCATTTCAGTAGAAATTTTAGCACTTAATTGCTGGGCAGTCTGAACTCTCTGCGAGTATAATGCTTTGGCGGCGATACGATAATCTTGTAAAGTTGCAGCTAATTTGATTTGTAAATTACTAGCATTTTCCGCATAATTTTCCAGTTCATGTAATTGTGCAGTTAAACTAATAAAATGTTGTGGTAGATCGGCAAATTTTACCCGATGTTTACGAGCTAAATCCTGTAAGCTGGTTATTTGTTGTTGGACTTCTTGCAGCCGTGAATTATCCATATCTAAACTTTGAGTATAATGCCCTAATTCCCCCACTGCTTCCTGAGTTTGAATAATTGCATTTTCTATCAAGGCTATGATATTTGCCAATTTAACATCATGTTGTTGGACTTCTTCTAACGCATGATTAGCTTTACAAAGACAAGACAGAGTGGCATTTCCAACCTCATTGTCCAATAAATTTAAGGCTTGTTGGCTATTTTCTAATAATTTTTGAGCATTGGATAAACGGCGGTATTCATTCTCTAAATTAGCAATAGATTCATCCGTTAATTCAAATTCTTCTAGTTCTTGTACTTGATAACGTAAAAAAGCAACTTTAGCCTCTCGGTCTTCTCCTCCCAAATTATCTAAAGCATTGTTAATAGTTTTCCATTGCTGATAAATTGCGTCAACTTGTTCTAACAGCTTTTTATCTGGAGCTATATTATCTAATAGTTGGCGTTGATTTTCTGGTTTAAGCAAAGATTGATGAGCATGTTGGCCATGAATATCAATTAGATACTCACCTAATTTACGTAAGGTTTGGACTGAAACTGCTTGGTCATTTATGTAAGCCCGGGAACGTCCATTATTGCCAATTATACGACGTACTGAACATTTATCCGTTGATTCTTGTAACCATAAAGTTGCAGATGGAGGTAGGGTAAAAGTAGCTTGAATTTGAGCAGTTTCGCTACCGTAGCGTATAACACTAAGATCAGCACGGTCGCCTAATACTAGGCCAAGAGCATCAATTAAGATAGATTTACCAGCTCCAGTTTCTCCAGTTATTATGGTTAAACCACTAGTAAAATTCAGTTCAAGTTGCTCAACAATAGCAAAATTTTCAATTTTTAAGTAATGCAGCACTTTTTATAAATTAGGTAACGTCATTAATGGAAGTATATAATATGTGATGATTTTGGCTAAATGCAAATATATTATTAACTGAAGAACAACTTAGGGCAACCACAGATTGCCCCTACAAATCATCATGTTACGTAGGGGCAATCCTTTGCCCAATTTAATGCCCGTTCCTAAGCTAAGAAATATTAACCAAAATTGCTAATCAACCGATTTTAATACCGGATTTCCAAACCAAGCATTTCTAACTAACTTCCTAATTAGATCAACTGGTATTAGTATCACTGCAAACATGACCACATATAACCATTCCATCGGTTGCAACGGCACGGTACGCAGAATTTCGCCACCTATATAAATAAAAATAGTTTGCACAGCAAAAATTGTAAAAATCACACCTAAAAATAGTTTGTTAGCTAAAATATGTTCAAATAGGTTTAAACTTTGAGTGCGTGCATTGAAGGTATTGAAAGCGTGCATGAATACAAAAAAACCAAAGAAAGCGGTTAAAAATATGGCCTCTGCTTCTTTGCTATTAATATCCATGCCTCTAGCAAACAATTCTCGCACTGGGTCATAAGTCAAGAAAATCATACTCACCAACGCTGCCACTCCACCATTAATTAAAATCGATGACCACATGTCGTTATTAATAAGATGCTCATTTTTAGGAATCGGTTTTTCTAACATATATCGATCCAAAGCAGCTTCTCCAGCAAATGCTAGTCCGGCCAAAGTATCCATAATTATATTAATCCACAATAACTGAGTCATGGTGAGAGGCAAATCAAACCCAAAAAATGGTCCTAAGAAAGCTACCATGATTGCAGATAAATTCACGGTTAACTGAAATATCAAGAATTTACGGATGGATTTAAATAAAGTTCGGCCATATAACATTGCGGTGGTGATAGAAGAAAAATTATCATCTAAAATCACAATGTCGCTAGATTCTTTGGTCATCTCGGTGCCACTACCCATTGAGAAACCTACATCTGCATTTTTGACTGCTGGAGCATCATTTACTCCATCGCCAGTCATGCCAACCACCCAGTCCATCTCTTTGGCAATTTTAACCAATCGGCTTTTATCACTAGGGTAGGCTCTGGCAATTACGCTTAAATCTGGTAGTATTTGCTTAAGTTCGGCATCGGATAGTTTAGCCAATTCGGTGGAAGTGATAGCTTTATTATCTGCTTTACCAATAAACAAACCCACATCAGTCCCAATCGCTTGAGCAGTCTCTTTGGAATCACCTGTGATCATAACGACATGCACCCCAGCATCCTTGGCCATTTTAACTGAAGCATAGGAATTAGTGCGTAAAGCATCCCGCATACCAAACATTCCCAATAAAGTCAAATCTTTAGCTAAGGATTTAGTTTCGCCAATCGGAGTGTCAGTTATAGCTACCGCCAATAACCGCATAGCTCTACCTGATAAGCCACTCATTTCTGCTTCCAAAGAACTTGTATCTGTCAGAGCGACTTTATTGCCATCATTATCCAAATAAGACGTACAATTAGCTAAGATTACTTCCGCTGCACCTTTAATTAGAGTTAAATTATGCTCACCTTCAACCTGCATAGCCGAAAATTTACGACTACTGTTGAATGCTATCATATCAACTATAGAAATCTCAGTTTCTTGTTTCAGCAGTGGAGTTATAAAATGCAGCATAGCTTGTTCAGTACGATCGGCTCCTAATAATTGGGGATTTTGTGGATCGGTCAAATCAATAGAAGCACTAGTATTATTCCGTAAAGAGAAAGCAACCATATGGCTTAATTTTTCGGGAATTTTAGCTAATTGTTGGTAACGTTCGCTGTTGCCAGTTAAGAATTCTTCCACTACTAACTTGCCTTGAGTCAACGTACCGGTTTTATCACTAAATAACACGGTCAAACTACCGGCAGTTTCTAT
The DNA here is from genome assembly GCA_030627125.1 of Thioploca sp. Taxonomy (GTDB): domain Bacteria; phylum Pseudomonadota; class Gammaproteobacteria; order Beggiatoales; family Beggiatoaceae; genus DRQV01. The sequence continues at coordinate 2,455 of DAOUSR010000180.1, read as the reverse complement.
GCCTAATAATTTGCGTACTAAAACTTTGACGGATAACAATTTTTTCATATTTAAAGCTAATACCATTGCAATCATCATCGGTAAACCTTCCGGCACCGCAACCACGATAACAATAATTGCCAAAATTGCCGCAGTAACAATATGCGTAATAATTTCACCAGTAGGCAGACTCATATAAACTTCTAACCCACCTTCAGTCTGTAAAAAAATATGGTTGAGCATAAAAGCCACAAAAATAAAACTTGCTCCAATATAACCAAACATGGAAATTTGTTTACCCAATAAAGTCAGTTTTTCTTGTAACGGTGACATGCGATCTTCAGCGGTAATAATCTCTTGCATGGTTTGGCCATAATTAGTTTTATCACCAACGGCTGTGACTCTCATTACTCCTTCACCATCTTCCAGCAAAGCAGCTCGGAACACATGATTATCTCGTTCTGAATGTTCTTCGGTTCTATCTTCAGGCAAAAATTTCTTCTGGACTGGTTCCGATTCCCCAGTCAAAGAAGCTTCATTGACATCCAAATTACCCGCAATTAGAATCCCATCGGCTGGAATAGTGTCACCGGGTTGTAATCGAATATAATCTCCAACTACTAAATCATTGATACTAACTTCAGTTAAATGCTTATTTCTAAACACTTTAACTTGAATCATTGAGGCTTCTTCTAATAGTTTCTGAAACTCATTTTCATTACTATGTTCAGACCAAGTAGCCACAAAAGTAGCCACAAAAACTGCAATCGCAATTCCAACGCTTTCATACCATTCAGTATAACCAAGAAAGGTTAAAAATACAGTAATACCTAATGCAAACAACAGGATAATTATTATTGGGTCTTTAGCATTGTTAAATAACTTATCCCAAAATGTCTCCCGATCCATAGTTGTTAGAGCATTAGTCCCATGTTGACTACGAGATTCTATAACTTCTTGAGCGGTTAAACCGCCAAAATTAAACTTCATATAAATACCTTATATAGATGATACTAAATAATTATTGTTTGCAAACTTGAGTTTTGGAACGATTAAAATTCTTAACTGATGTTACCATATGTTAATTTTTAATTTTCCATAATCCCTTTTTAAGGAACGTGCATGAAATAATTTGTAGGGGCAATCCCTTGTGGTTGCCCTACGTTGTTTCATGCACATTTTTAACTTGTCATATTTTGATTATGTTTCGCTAATTCAACTGATAATAATTGTTTTAGAATTTTTTGATTACTTTCTAAAGTTTGAGTAGATTTGCCTTTTCTTTTAAGTTTAGCTATTTTAGCATCCAATATTTTATCTGCCTCCTCAGAAAATAATATAGGATATTTTTTTATAACATTTTTTATATCTTCTATTGTTTGCACACTTGATAATTTATAAACTGCCTTCAATAGTCTGTTTAGTTGTTCTGAATTTAATTTTGTTTTTACTTCAATAGGGATTGGCTGGCCAAATCTCACTATCACCCAGTTGATTAACTTATATATCACTAATAAAGGAAAAAATAATACTATACCAACTGTTTTAAACAATGATTTAACTGAATTTTGAAACTTTAGCATAATTGATTATACCATATTTAACATATTGTTATATTTTATGTTATTTTAAGAATTTTATAAAACTTTAATTTATTTGTAAATATATTATGATTCCTGAAATTGGAAATTTTGCCCTCTTATTAGCTTTAAGTTTAGCTTTAGTCCAAACAATATTCCCACTTATCGGAGCAACCCAAAAAATCCCTAATTGGATGGCAGTTGCACGTCCAGCTGCTAGTGGACAGTTAATATTCTTGCTCATAGCATATGCTTGTTTAACTTACGCCTTTGTAACGAATGATTTTTCAGTATTATATGTGGCCAATCATTCCAATACTGAATTACCACTAATTTACCGAATTGTTAGTGTTTGGGGTGGTCATGAAGGTTCTTTATTGTTATGGACATTGCTGTTAGCATTTTGGAGCGTAGCTGTCGCCATTTTTAGCCGTAGCTTGCCCCAAACAACAGCTACCAGAGTAATTGCAGTGATGGGATTCATTAGCTGTGGCTTCCTACTGTTTATGATTTTAACTTCCAACCCTTTTGATCGATTTGCAAGTTTAGCTCAAATTCCCGCAGATGGACGTGATCTTAATCCTCTGTTGCAAGATATAGGTTTAGTATTGCATCCACCAATGTTATATATGGGCTATGTTGGATTTTCGGTAGCTTTTAGTTTTGCAATTGCAGCTTTGTTAGGTGGTAAGCTTGATAGTGCTTGGGCTAAATGGTCACGGCCTTGGACTTTAATCGCATGGGTATTTCTAACTTTAGGGATAGCTTTAGGCAGTTGGTGGGCTTATTACGAATTAGGCTGGGGCGGTTGGTGGTTTTGGGATTCGGTAGAAAATGCTTCCTTTATGCCTTGGTTAGTCGGTACGGCTTTAATTCACTCTTTAGCAGTAACTGAA
>DAOUSR010000152.1 GCA_030627125.1 Thioploca sp. | reverse complement strand
ATCATATACAATTTGTAGACCGTTTAAACTTAATATCTAGTTCACTAGCGGCCATTATTCCCTGCTTAAACTAGCTATAAAACATGTTTCTATAGCCGGTTGGGTAAGTTATACCTTCATTGAGTAATACAATGGGAGTAGCCTTTCAACTCCATAAATAACATAATTGTAACTACGGTGTTTTGTAGTCCTAGCTGTTGGCTCTATCCTTACTGGACGTAGAGTTTCTAGCTAAACGTGTCACACGCCCAATTGTAATTGTATGGTTATTTCCTAGTTGGATCACCATTATTTGGTTTGTTTTCATATATTTTAACCTACTATTATTCATATGATTTAATGCAATATTTTTACTAACATTTAAGCTCACCTGCACCAATCAGGTACAGCGATTAATTAAACCATGCTACCCCGATTTCCCATTCAAGTCAACCATATAAACATCAAACTCGTAAGGTGTATAAACAGAGCGTCATCCACCAATATTAAGATAAAATTGAAGGTGCATGATGCTATCGCTTATGCACCCTACCAAATTACAATTTGTTAATTAAACATATACAGCTTACGAGTTACCGCTTCTACTTGTCGCACGCAAATCCTGATTCGGACAATCCAACCGTTCCTAAAACCAATTGCCAATTAACAAAAATGCTGACCAATAGTAAGGATGTTGAAATTGAGCATATTTAGCATTGGTAAGCATCATCCGCTGGGCATTTTGCAAAGCCTGAGCCTTGGTTAATTTGGGGTTAGCCAACTGCTGATAAAATTCAATAATCATCGCTGGAGTAGCAGCATCATCAACTTTCCATAAACTTGCCAATGCACTTTTTACCCCCGCTTTCAAAGCCACACCAGCCAATCCTAAAGCCGCTCTATCATTACCAACTGCTGTTTCACAAGCACTCAAAGTTAATAAATCAATTTTTTGGGAATTAGTACGTTTGACTAACTTTTCCAACTTATCCATGCTCAATTTATCATCATAGGTAAGCAAAAAAGTATCTGCTAAATCAGGTTTAAACTGACCATGTGAAGCAATATGCACAATTGAATATCTGGTCTGGTTAACTCTTTGCTGCATATTTTTATAAGTAAAATCATTATTAAATAAAGGCTTATATTCAACACCATATAAATTATGTAGCTTCTGTAAAGTATCTATTTCATACTTAGCACATGGCAAATCAGAAAAACCCTGTACCGACTCCGATAAGCCGCTTACCAACATTTTATCAACAGTTCGTGGCTGAGCTTGCAAATCAGTCAAACATAAACTGGGAGTATTTGCCAAAGCATATTTTTGAATTAAGAACTCTTTCCCGTCGTGTAATGCAGCAAATGGCACAGTTCGCAATACTCCTTCTGGAACAATTATTAAGGTATTTATATTATTCAGGCTACCTAATAATGGATTGATTAGCCATCTATATAACTTTTGAGCTGGCTCTAAAAATTCCTCAGCCCGTGGAGAAATATTAGTTTCAGATTGTTGCCATGAATCAGGTGTACAAATAACTTCATCCTCTTCTGCAGAATATATATAAGATAAAGGATGCCTACGTAAAGATGAAACTAACAATGCAATTTCTCGGCGTAACTTTTTTTCTGAAACTAAAACTTTAACTCTAACTAACTTAGTAACATTAGGTAAACTAAGCAATAATTCCAATCGATCTGGCAATACAATTGGATATAATATTGCTGTTTGCGAATCCAAAGCTTGTTCTAAATGAGTACACTGAGTGGTAAGACATTCATTTTTAAAGTAATCTTGCAATTCTGCTTGTTTAAAAAATTCTATGGTATCTCTAGCCTCTCGAACTGACGCAGTATCACCTCGTTGTAATAATAAATCTGCCAAGGTAAAATACACTGGAGCTATTTGCTCTCGAAAATTATTGCTACCAGTTGCCATTAGCTGATCTCGAATTGCTAATGAATTAATAATTTTTATTGCTTGTTTGAAAGCGGCTATTGCTTCTTGAGATTTATTTTGAGCTTTGAAAATCCGCCCCAATTGCCACTGCCAACGATACATTGAGAGCTGCTCTTGAATCTGTTGAGCTGCAAATAAGGCTTTTCTGGTTAAAATTAAAGCTTCTGGATAACGTTTATTATGTTCATAAAGTTGGCCTAAATAACCATAAACATGAGTTTTAGCCTGATCATTATTAATTCTTTCCGCAATTTTTTGAGCTTGGTTAAGAACCTGATAATTTAATTGACTTAATTTAGGCTCTGGTAATTTTATTTGGATATTTTGTATCACTTTACTTATAGCAATTAATGCAAAAATTTCACTAAAAGCATCTGGCCAATTTTTAGTAACTTCAGTAGCTTGTAAAACCGCATCAATACTAGATTTGAATGCTTGTTTAGTATCAGAATATTGATAAGCATTGTTTGCATCGAACCAAAAAGCTGTTTGGGCTTGGTTGACTAAAATTTTCCCATATAATTCCCGCACATCATCCGCAGAAAAATAAGGCACCATAGGATTAGATTTTGCGATTAAAGTCAGAGCTTCCGCATAAGATTTTGTAGCTGCCTCATATTCATCTTCAGCAGTTTGTACATTGCCCAATTGTCGTAAAATTTCGGCTAATACAAGTTGGTTATTAATGGGACGAATTATTCTTAAGGCATCTTGAGTAGCCTGTTTAGCAGCTTTAACTTTAGCTTGAGATAAATGCAACTTACTTAATTCATTTAGTAAAATTGCTTGATTGATTGGAGTTGTAACTGGCAAAGTTGTGGTGAGAATTTTTAACGCTTTGTCTGGTAAACCTAAATAACGATAAGCTTTTGCAATTCCAACCCAAGCCTGAATACTTTGCTTAGTTGCTAATAGTGTTTCCCATTTTTCAATGGCTGTTTTATACTGACCAGTAAAAAAAATTTTTTTAATATCAACTTCTTGAGCTTGAATATTAGTAACACAAACTACAAAAAGTGTTGCTGTTATAACTTGATTGAAGTTCATAATTGAATATTTAAATAGTCCTGAACAAAGTGGTGATGACGTATAATATTAGCATTATAATGATGAATAAAGTACCAATTCAATGTGATTTTGAAAATTTTTTAGCAATAGTTTTTCTAACCAAATATTTGGAAACATCAACTTTGTATAGTAATTCTTAATTAACTTCAAGATAAATATCAAGAATTTGAATTGATATAATTCATTCAATTACGAAATTCTATATAATTAATATTTCTATTAAATTGCAAATATTGAGCAAAATAATTTTATGAAAAATACACATTATGCTATTATATTCCAATTAAACATAACTCTTTGTAAACTAATTTAAATTAAAAAGGTTCCATAACTATGATTATTATTATGCGTTCTCACGTTACTGATGAAGAAGTTAATGCTGTTGATAACAAATTAAAAGAATTAGGTTTAGAAGCAAACATCTCTCGTGGTATCGAAAGAACAATTATTGGTGCAATCGGAGAAGAACGTAATATACATAAAGAAAGTTTACAAGCATTACCGGGAGTTGAAGATGTAATTAGAGTGGTAAAACCTTATAAAATAGTTGCTCGAGAATCACATCAACAAAATACCGTTATAGATATAAAAGGGTTCAAATTAGGTGGGGAAAAATTTCAAGTTATTGCCGGACCTTGTTCAGTAGAAACTCAAGACCAAATGGATTTGGCAGCTCAAAAAGTTGCTGCTGCTGGATGTAATTTTATGCGTGGCGGTGCTTTTAAACCCCGTACTAGTCCTTATAGCTTTCAAGGTAAAGGAGTAGAAGGTTTGAAAATGTTTCGCCAAGCAGCAGATAAATATAATTTACCTATAGTTACAGAATTAATGGATGTACGATATTTGGATGATTTTTTGGAATATGGAGTTGATGTAATCCAAATTGGTACCCGTAATATGCAAAACTTTGATTTATTAAAAGAAGTCGGTAAAATTCATACTCCAGTTATTCTAAAACGAGGTTTATGTGCTACTTTATCAGAATGGTTGATGTCAGCCGAATATATTGCTGCTGGTGGTAATCATAATATAATTCTGTGTGAACGTGGAGTACGTACATTTGAAAAAGCTTATCGTAATATGTTGGACGTGACAGCAATTCCAGTGTTGAAGAAGGAAACTCATTTACCAGTTATCGTTGATCCTAGTCATGCTGCTGGCAAAGCATCACTAGTCCCAGCATTGTCTAAAGCAGCTATAGCAGCCGGAGCAGATGGTTTGTTGATAGAAATGCACCCTAATCCATGTGAAGCATGGTGTGATGCTGATCAAGCACTGAATCCAGATGAATTAAAAACTTTGATGGGTGAAATGAAAGGTATTATAGAAGCAGTTGGAAGAGAATTTTAATAAGCTGTAACTTGGATGGGTACCGGATGTGGACTAGTTTGAAATGTTTAAATATATTGAAATATAAATATGTTACACAAGAATAACTCATTTATATTTAACTTGTTAATTTTTCAAAATAATCCACACCCAATACCCAAATTAATAATTATGAGAATTTTCATTCCCCAAATATTTAGCAGTCTTCTTCAAGAAAACTATTATTAACCCAACCAGTTATACACTCTTTATATTTTATTGGTATCCAGTGAGTATTTTTAACAACTTTTTCTAAACCAGTTATTTTAATATCATTCCCATCAAAAGGTATAGCCCCTATTCTTTGAGATTTTTCATCAGCCTCAGAACGTATCCATAAAATATCGTCATTGCTTACATTAATGACACGATATTTACAGTTTCTAGGGAATAATTGTAACTTTTGGCCAGCTACCAAGGCATAAGTTGCTTCTAAATTATTCCATTTAGCTATCTCTTTGATATCATATCCATATTTTTGAGCTAGATAAAACAAAGTCTCTCCAAAAACAACAGTATGATAATTGGGACAATCTTTTTTAAGATAAGCTGGATTAACCCAACCGTTAATTCCTTTATACTTAACTGGAGTCCAAGTAGTTTCTCCAATTTTAGTCTCAGGCCCACTAATCTGTATCTCAATACCGTCAAATGGGATAATACCAATTTTCTGATATTTTACTCCTGGCCCCAAACGCATCGACAAAGAATCATTTTTAGTTACTTTTGTAACCCGATATGAACATTCTTCAATCGCAGCAACTGCTTGCAAACTAAAAATCAACAATCCTACCGTAATTAATTTCATTAATTTTACCTTTAAATACTGATTTCAAATAACAAATATTACCAAAATTCTAGAACCAATAGTTTGACATTGTATCTAATCAAATCGAGTTGTCAAATTTTATGGGAAAATTTTTGTACAAGAGGAAGTATCTTTTCCTATTGGTAATGGCATCACTTTTACTAAATCATCACGGTGACTTTTGCCAAATCTTGCCATTGCATTGCAAGTCTAAATAATACTACTATCTTGAATACTGGATGAGACTTATTTACAACTAATCCGTCATTAGAAAATTTGTCCAGTTTGACCACCGACCAGTTGATAAAAAAATTAGTTTTGATTCTCACAATGAACTATATGATTTATCTCCTAAAATTGTTAAATGACCAATATGTGGTATTTACTAATGACAATGATTTTGGTATAACTGGTATTAAAGCGAAGATAACAGTGGTTAAAATTGCTGAACAGTTGAAACAATAATATTAAATGGGGTTCAAAACTTTAGTTCCCAATAACTAGATATAATTTATAATTATGATTACTGTAAAAGACTTAATGAGTAGTGAGTTATATACACTAAAACCTACAGATACAATTCAGCAAGCACGAAAATTAATGTTGGAAAAACATATTCGGCATATTCCTATTGTCGAAGAGGGTAAATTTGTAGGTCTCTTAACTAAACAGGACGTATTAGCAGTATCAGTTTCTGCTTTAGCTGATATTGATATAACAGAACGTAATGAACTTGAATCTCATGTTCCAATTAGTGAGGTTATGATTAGTGAAGTTGTTATAGCAGAGGAAAATACTAATTTAGGTAAAGCCGCCCAATTTCTATTACAGCAAAAACATGGCTGTTTACCTATTTTTAGAGATGGCAAGATAATTGGTATTTTAACTGAGTCTGATTTTGTTAGGTTAGCTCTCTATCTAATGAAGAAAATGGATGAATATAAATAATTTAGCAGAAATTTTACACGAATTACAAAGTATCCATTACCGTAGCAATTCTCTCTTGTAAATCGATAACAGAACGTTGTATAACTGTCACTGGGCAACGTAAACGCTCGTCGTTACACAAACCCTGAACAATAATATTAAGATGTTCCATGTAAGCTTTATTTAAAGCAGCTTTACCAGCTTCATAAACTAGCGGGATAGCTGGTTGCAAAATAACAAGTTCCGAAAACATTTTATTCGTTACTGCAAAACATTGAGTTAAATATGCTTCCAGTTCTATAAAATCAACTTCAGTCTTGCCTTGAATATCAGCTAAAGTGTAAGCCATGAAGTCTATAGGAGTGCGATCCGTAACAAAAATGTCAGTTTGCCAGATTTCTATTGCATTTTGAATAATAAGTTTTTGAATTTTTAACCGGGTGAGAAAATCTAAAGGTTGCGAAGGATGCAGACCTTGTTGTACAAATATCGCATTGGTATCAGTTTTAATAAACTCTATTTCAAATTGGTTAGAGATTGCTTGAGCTAAAGTAGTTTTACCAGTTCGATGACTACCGCAAATTCCTAATTTCATTATTAAAACCTATTAGGAGCAAGCGAAGCAACTTGGATATTTTTTACAACGACTTTTATAACGCCGCCGATTTTTATTTTTAATTTGATATTCTATAACCGCACATTCATGTTCTTTAAGGGTAACTGAAAAATAATGTTTGCCTTCTTGACCTTTAGCTACAAAATATAATGTCTCACCTCCTGTTGGATTTACACTAGCTTCTAATGCAGCTTTACCTGGCATAGCGATTGGGGTAGGTGGCAAACCTTTATATTTATAAGTATTATATGGATTATTTATTTTTAAATCTTTTCTACGTAAATTGCCATCAAAATTTTTCCCCAAAGCATAAATTACGGTTGGATCAGTTTGTAATCGCATATTTTTTTTTAATCTTCTTATAAAGACTCCAGCAATTAAAGGTCGTTCTTCAACAGCTGCGGTCTCTTTTTCAACTATAGATGCTAATATTAATGCTTCGTATGGAGTTTTTAAAATTAAATCTTTTTTCCGTTTTTCCCAAACTTCTTCTAATACTTTTTCCATCATTTTATGGGAACGGGTTAACAGACTTACATCAGTTGTACCAGTTCCGAAATGATAAGTATCTGGATAAAAACGTCCTTCTGGATGTTGAGCCGGCCAACCAATTTTAGCCATGATTGCCGAATCATCAATTTTGTCAAGTGTTTGTACAATCTCAGGATGGCCACGTATAGCAATCATTATCTGGTTAAAATTCCATCCTTCTGGAATCAGCAAACTATGATGGACAGTTTTACCAGAGATCATAATTTCTAGCATCTGTTGAGGAGTTGTCCCAACTGGTATCATAAATTCGCCAGCTTTAATTAAGTGAGCTCTTTTTTGGAATCTAGCTAATGATATCCAAGTCAAAGCAGTAGGATAATTCATCAATTCTTTATCTATTAAATCAATTGTTATTTGACGTAAGTTAGTATTAGACTTAACCACGTAACGCAAATCTTCAAATATAGGCAAAGGTTCGATAAGATAATTTTTATAAACCCAATAACCACTACTGCCTATAGCACTGATTATTAATATAATTAAAAGGAATAAAGTTCTTAGCATCGTAAATTTTATGAATAAGTTATTAAAACTAAATTGTAATTTTAACTTTTATCGACAAAAAAATCAATACAAAATTATTTTATAGTGTTTTCCTAATAATGCATCAGTGGATTTAGCATGAAAATGACTGATTTATGAGTAGTTGGACTTTGGACAAACCATCACTGACACCTTGCAAGACGGTTCAAGCAAAAAAATCAATTGATTTATATAACTTATTTACCAGCAAAGCGGATCACTGCAATTAACTTAAGAAGTATTATTAATCAAATAAGTTATAATGTAGTAACCCGACAATCAATTCAAAATATTGAAATATTTTTTAAGCCTGGGTCGAATAGCCCTTGGGAACTTCCCCCAAAGGCTTTCACAGAACTGGACGTGAAACTCTCGCTTCATCCAGCTCTTATCATTCAATCTTAAAAAATTTACCAATGTGCTAATAATTTT
>DAOUSR010000058.1 GCA_030627125.1 Thioploca sp. | reverse complement strand
TTACAATGTCTTGAATCCAACTCATATTTATTTCCCAACCATAGGGATACGAACCCCTTTAAAACGTTTAATCCAAATTAGACTTATTAAGATATATACCAAAATCAATCCTAAAAAGCCTATCCCAATACCTTTAATAAGGAATGTTTCATTTACTTGCTGTTCAGTCAATTCATTAGTTTTGGTAAAGTAAGCTATGAAATGTGCTACTTCAGTTTCTGAAATAGGTTGTTCAGAAAAGATTCCCCGCATGGTAGGGAAAGGAGTAGAACTTAACACAGATTTCAAACCTATATCACCGCCATAGCGAGAATGAACTTTAGTTAAATCTGGTCCTAAAGTACCGCCACCCATACTACCAATTTCAGTATTTTGATGGCAAGCAATACAAGCAGGAGCTCCATTAGCTAAGGCCTGTCGGCCCAAAAATAAATTTTTACCGATTTCAGCATCACCTTGAATTGATGGTGGTGCAGGTGTAGCAGGTGTAGTATTAGCAACTGGTTCTTCAGGCCCTACAACTTCACCACTTTTAGCTGCTATATAAGCCAAAATATCTTTAGCTTCCGCTTCAGTAACACCCATAGGTGGCATTGGAATATTGTTAAATTCTTTCAATAACCCAGTTGCAATAGCGTCACCTTCAGCTAACATCTTATCTGGTTCCACTATCCACCGAACTAACCAAGCATTATCTCGTTTAGCAGTAACACCTTTTAAATCAGGCCCAGCTAGTGGACCACTGCCAACCGTATGGCAGGCAATACATTTTTGAAATGCTTTTTCACCATTTTCTGGAGATGCTGAAAAAACTATTTGCGGCAATATTAATAATAATGCCAAGGCGTTAAGCCTAAAAATACCACTTATCATAAGTAGCACTACCTCCTTAAAAAATATGGTTCGAAATTCAAATATATGAAATATCTCTATTTAAATATTAAATCTTCCAATCAAAATTAATAACTGATGTTATACAAATATCTAATTTTTAAATTCTTAGTGAATAGGGCAACCATAAAGGATTGCCCATACGCAATAATTTGTAGGGGTAAACCCTTGTGGTTACCCTTAAACTATAATTCAATGTTTAAAAATATAGATGTTATATAACATCAATTAAACAGGAAGCTATAAAATTATCATAAGTATGATAATATAAATTAAATAATATTTAGAAAAATGTTTTAAATCAATTTTACCGGTTCATTATAAAATTATCTAAAAATAGCAAATAATTTATTCACTACTAAATAAAATCTATAATTCCGCACAAGCATTATCAGCAACACCTAATTTTTTACAATATTTTTGCATTGAGCCTCTAGTATTGCATTCCTTTGCTTTTTCCAGCAGTTTTTCCAAAGCAGTTCTAGTTTTTACTGCAATTTCACTAGGATAACCATACAGAAAATCAATTGCTATATCTTTAGCCATTTGACAAACTTTAGGATTACGCAATCTATCACATTCATATTGATAACCAACATAAGCTACCAAACGACGTTTCATAATGATATGTAACCGTGCTGAAGAACGTGCTAAACATTGTTCTGTTGCTCTTTCAGCAGCTACTCGACCATTTTTAACTGCCATTTTGGTTTCTGGTGGTAACATGCTATTTTGAGGTTTTGGCCAAATATATCCCATTTGACAAAGTAAACTACACCATTGTGGGCCACTATCCTTTTCCATAGCTTCAATATCAGCAATGGTTAATAATGGAGGTAATGGCCTCACTGGCAAACAAGCATCAACTATCTGTTTAATAGAATTAAAGTTTGCAAAATGACCATTCATAGCCATTACTGGATTAATGATAAATATAGAAAGAAGTACGATAGTTCTTATCATAGTTTTACTCCGATTTTAATTAAATAACTATTGAAATATTTAGAAATTGCAAACTAATTTTTCAGAATAATTTGCTATATAATTGGCCAATATATTTTAAATAGATATTGACCGAAGTTTCAAAATAATCCAGTCAGTGATGTTGTCAAACTTAATTTATAATAATTGTTTCTTACCTAATATAAATTTATTAAAGTCGAACATTTGCTATTATAAATGTATTATAATAAGCTTTGCAATAGCGAATTGTCGGTTAAACCCAATCAATATGAATAAAACAACCATAGCTGCTGTTACATTTATGGCTATTTTAATTATTAGTTTAATATTATCATGGATGATGACTAGCTCTGAATCCATTGATGAAACTGTAACAGATATTAAACCTATTCCAAATACTCCAATTTCAGTCCCTAAACCTCAGCCACCACCTCCAAATGTATATTGGTCTGAGTTTAATAGAACTTTATTGAACCTAGAACAGGAACATGTTGAAATTCTACAAGCCATTAATCCATTCAATATCAAACAAATTATTGTAAAGCAGAAAACTATAGTAACTCAGCAAGCTGTTAAAATTCCAACTCAGGATATAAATTGGAGTGCTGTAAGTGAAAATTTACTTGAACTAGAACAAAAGCGTAAAGATATTATTAGTCTACTAGCAGTCAAGTACCCATTGCATTAATTTTCCAGCTTGCTTAAGCGTTGCATTTTACTATATAGAGTAGTACGATTGATTTTTAATATTCTAGCTGCTTGACTCAAATTGCCATCACTAGTTTTTAAAGCTGCATTTATATAGCGATGCTCCCAATCCAACAAGACTTCGTCCAGAGAAAAACCACTTTTACTTAGTTGTATAGCAATTGCCTGATCATAATCAATATCATTAAGTTGAACCGCAGACAAATTAGTTTCCAATTCTTCTAATAATGTTTCTTGGGTAATTAGTTGATTCGGATATTTAGCTCCAAGTCTAATCACTATATTACGCAATTCTCGTACATTACCAGGAAAAGCATAATTTATCCAACTTTGTTTGGCATCTTTATCTAGTTGAAATAAAGTCCCCATTTCGGAATAAAAATTTTTAAAATTTTCTAATAATAACAATTTATCATCATTACGTTCATTTAAGGATGGAACTTTGATAGCTAATACACTCAAACGATGATATAAATCACCTCGAAAATTGCCCTTCATAACTTCTTCACGTAAATTACGATTACTGGCTGCAATAATACGGGCTTCAGATTTACGTACTTTAGTCTCACCTAGCCGATAATATTCACCATTTTCTAAAACTCGTAATAATTTAGATTGTAGAGCTAATGGCATTTCCCCAATTTCATCTAAAATTAAACTACCCTGATTAGCTTCTTCAAAAAATCCAGAGCGAGCTGTAGTTGCCCCAGTGAAAGCTCCTTTAGCATGACCAAATAATTGAGCTTCTAATAATTCAGTGGTAAAAGCAGCACAGTTAACAATTAAACAAGGTTCATCGGCTCGTTGACTTTGTTTGTGCAGACATTGAGCAATTAATTCTTTACCAGTACCAGATTCGCCTAACACTAGAACTGAAAATGGTGAATTAGCGAATTGTTTTATCTGAGTACGCAAAGTTTCCATGGCAGTACTTTTTCCAATTAATCCACAGTCTTTCTGCTTGGGTTTTTCTGTTTTTAGCTTTTGTTCTGCCTCTAAAATCATTTTCTGGTGATTTAAACGAGCTTTTAGCAATCCCATGTCACAAGGTTTGGGAATAAAGTCTACCGCCCCTAAAGTCAAAGCATGACGAACATTTTCTATCGCATCTTGACCAGATAAAATTAGAATTTTGATAGAAGGATTAAAAGTTAGCAATTCTGCAACTAGATTAAAACCTTCTTCTGGGGAATGTGGATTGGGCGGTAAACCTAAATCAACCAAAGCTAAATCAGGCAATACCGGAATTGTATACAATAAACGTTTTACTTCTTCCCTAGTGGCAACAATATGGACATTAAAGCTATCTTTTAATACAAATGCCAAAGATTCACTGATTAAAGGATCATCGTCAACTAGTAACAAACTTGGTAAATTAGCCATAATTTTTCAACTTTTAATATAATCCTAAACGTTCAGTAATCGTTAAAGTTAATTCTGCTTGATTAAGAGTATAAAAATGTAGCCCAGGTGCTCCACCAGCTAATAATTGACCACATAAATCAGTCATAACATCAACTCCAAATGCTTGCAGTCCAGCCACATCATTTTCAAAATCTCGCAATCGCCACTGTAACCAACGTGGAACTTCTGCACCACAAACATTTGAAAATCTTATTAATTGTTCGTAATTACTAATTGGCATAATACCAGGTACGATAGGAATATCAATGCCTTGAGCTGCACAACTATCTAACAAGCGAAAATAAGCATCAGCATTGTAAAAATATTGAGTAATCGCACTATTAGCTCCGGCTGCTACTTTTTGTTTAAAATAATTTATATCTTCCTTAGCATTGCGAGATTCTGGATGAAATTCTGGATACGCAGCAACTTCAATATGGAAATGGGAACCTGTTTCAGCTCGAATAAACTCAACTAATTTATTAGCATGATTAAATTCGCCCAAAGGCCCAGCCCAACCTGAAGGCTGATCACCACGCAAAGCAACAATTCTATGCACGCCATGTTTTTGATAGTCTTGCAATAATTTTAGTATATTGTCACGAGTGCTACCAATGCAAGATAAATGTGGTGCGGCATCAACTTGTTGCTGAATTTGAACAATGGTTTCAAAGGTCTTTTCTTGCGTTGAACCTCCAGCCCCAAAAGTGACTGAATAATATTCTGGTTTTAATACTTGTAATTTTTGCCGTACTGAATGTAGGTTTAACATACCTTTTTCACTACGTGGCGGAAAAAACTCACAACTAACTGATAAAGCTGTCATAAAATTACCTGATAAATATTTAAAGCGACATGCATGTAGTAACCAGTTCAAAATTTCTGGTTACATTATTACTCACTTATTTTCATGCTTTGCGTAATAGTATATTTTTTAACACTTTAATATTTTTTTATTTAAAGAAATTAGAAGACTAAAAAAGAGGTATTTTAGGGTATCTAAAGTTTTGAACTCCAGAAATATAACTGGAATTTAAAACTTTAGTTGAATATAGTTAATTAATAACTATTACATTTTAAGCTGTACCGTATGACCGGGTTGGTTACTAGGATGATTAGCGTTAGTAAATACAGAACGGTCATTTTTTAACGCAATTACATCAAAGAATGGTTGGAAACGTTCTTCAGAAACCTCAAAGGCTTGTAAAAACTTATTAAACAAAGTTTGCTCTTCAGGTGCTGCATCACCATCAGATAAAGAAGAGTCAATCATATTGGTCAAAATACATATTTTTTGACCATCGGAAAGTATTGGAGTAGCTTCGGTTAGAAATTTCTCTATAGTATTTTTTTGCTGATACTTATAAGCCCGTTCTAAAAGTTTACGATTATTAGCTCCTACGCCAATAGTTCCTCCACTTTCTTCGCCACCTAAAACAGCTAATAACTGCCCAACTTCTTCATTTTCAACTTTACCATCAGCACCTATCATATAAATCAATGCTGTTGCAAAAACGAAATGAGGTGTCATTTCCTCACTGTCACCAGTAAATATGTCAAATAATCCCATCTATTACCTCTATGTAAATATTTTATAATACGAATAAATATATATTTAATGATACACTACAATTAAATTTAAACAATATTCATTACTAATATATCATAAAACATCCGAATGTTTTTGACAAATTCTACTGGTTCATGTCCTCTTGCATATCCATATTTAGTTTTCCTGTACCAACGCGGTTGAGTTAGCTTGGGTAAATGTTTCTTCACATCACTCCATCGATTAGGATTATCACCATGTTGAGCGGTAATTTTACGAGCATCTCGCACATGACCGATACCAATATTATAAGCAGCTAATGCAAACCAAGTACGCTCTGATCCTAATATTTGTTTAGAAATACGCTGTTTTAAATTAAAAAAATATTTTGTTCCGCCTTGAATACTTTCAAATGGATCAGTTCGATCTTTAATTCCCACTTCTTTAGCAGTCATTTCAGTAAGCATCATTAATCCTTTGACTCCAGTACCAGATATTGCTTTAGAGTTCCATTTAGATTCTTGATAACCAATTGCAGCCAATAACCGCCAATCTAAATTATATTCCTTAGCCATTAATTCAAAATACTCCTGATATAAGGGCAACCGTTCTTTAATATGCCGCAAAAACTTTTTGATATTAAGATAATTTTCGTCAGTATCAGTATAACCATAATAATTTTCAGTTAAACGTTCTAACTCTCCAGTTTTTAGGAGTCGATTAAAAAACTGAGTAGCAGCTAAATATAAACTATTATCCTCAGAACGAGGAAATGCCCAAGCTAAATATTGTTGCTTAGGTAAGGTGAAACCAAGCTTTAATTCTGGATAAAATAAACGTATTCGAGCAAGTACATTAGAATCAAACATTGCATATTTTAATTCTTTATTCCAAACTTTTTCGGCTAATTTAATAGGAGTAATATTAGATAGTTCTTGCCAAGTTAGCTGAGGATTTTTTTGTTGTAATGATTGTAGAATTTCTATTTTATATTCTTTAGCAACTACATTTAACTTATGTTCGGAATTTAGATTTTTTAAATCCGTTGGTGGTTTTCTAATATTATTATGATAAACCAATTTTTGACTAATATTTTGATAGTGGGGAGTGAAACGGACTTTAGTTTGACGATTTTTGGTTACAACTAAGCCAGCAGCAAAATGGACTTCATTATTAATTACTCGATTTAAAGAGTCTTTATCAGTGTTAGTTTTAATAATCTTTAACTTTACTCCCAACTCTTTAGCAAAACGTTTGGTAAGCTCATATTCTATCCCAGCTTTTTGACCATCAGGCCGCTCATAATAAGTTGTAACCCCAGCATTGATAGCAACCACTAGTTCTCCAGTTTGTTGAACCTGATTTAACGTTGGGTTATTTGGAGAATAGAATAAAGAAATAAAACCTAAAACAATAGCTCCTAAAATTTCATAGTATTTATAATTAATTGAAATTAATATATTTACTACAAATCGATGCTTATTTTATGCCAATATTATATTTTCAATAAAATAAATAGTTAGGACAGTTTTAAAAAATAGACTCAAGTTAAAAATTAACTCATTCTATATCCGCATAACGGTATTTCTGCACTCAATGCCATGTTCCACAAGTTGATGCTAAACCTTTAGTGGAAAATACTTTTTAATTCAATTCTTAATTATGAATTCTTAATGCTTAATTAAAACCTAAAGACTTAATAGCTTTTCATTGACTATTTCTTTTGATTTCCATTAAGAATTAAGCATTCAGCATTCGGCATTAAGAATTATATGAAAAATCCATTTTTCTTGTAAACCAACCAAATAATCAAATTGATATTGTAAATAAGCTTTATGATCTTGTAATTTATTAATATTATTATGAAAAACTTCTAACAATGGCTCATGGTAACTAGATTTTTTATCACCTAACCATTGCACTTTTTCCTCCTTTGCCTGAAAGCGTATGTTCCAATCACCTTGCATAACCCGAATTTGTTCCAACTTACTTGCCAAATTGCCATTGCCCCATTATCAAACGAGAAAATACTGCTGCTAATAATAATGACACTGGCTCACTATTAACCAACAAGTATTCTATAGAATCATGGTCTTGAGTCCCATAACCACAGGCTAAAAATAAATTATTATTAGATGTAAAATTATAAAGAGCGATTTCTTCAGCTAAATCTCCAATACTAAACGATATTTTATCAGTATTGTTAAATTGTAATTCATTAATTATTTTATGATGTTGTTCTAAACTTGTGCCATCATCTAAAATCAATCAAGCTACTCCATTAAGCGGACATTTTGTTGTAATTTTGCCGTCTTTTGGGACAAGAACTACGGCCTATTTTTATTAAACCATTTTTAGATTCAACGATATATAAATGCGATAACATAAATTTGTACTTTATTTATTGCGTAATATCAATTATTTGTAACCATATTTTAACTTTTTTTCTTAACTGAGAGCGTTCTTCTGTATTTAGGCCATTTGGGTCAAAACGATATTGTTGATGTAAATTCAACATAGTTTGCATATCATTCGTTTGAATAATGTCAATTCGTTGTAACCAATCAGTTAAATTTTCACCTGATTGCCTAACATAACTAGCATTGTTAAGAGATTGTATTATCTGATAAAATTCAGAATCATTCCCACCCGTAACTATTGATGTTTGTTTACTAGTACGAGCAACTCTTTCCCTAAAATAAAAGCGCCAGATTAAAATTAATCCAAGTGGTAAAATTAACCATAGTAACCATTCATTATTACCATCATCTTCATCAGTCCACCGCCAGTAAGAAAATTCATAGCGTAACCAAGAAAAAATATCATAAATAGGTTCCCACCAAGCTGCCATGTCTTCTTCAATATCCGTCCAAATTGCAGGAGTATTATCAATTTCATGCCAGCGACCATTTATATAGGCAATTGCCCAAGCATGAGCATGTCTTTTTCGGACTATATAAATATCTTCCAAATCGCTATATTCTGTGACAGCATAGCCATTAGCATAACGAGATGGAATACCTGCTGTACGCAATAACAATGCTGTGGCAGTAGCAAAATATTCACAATGGCCGGCCTTACTTTTCTGTAAAAAATATTGTAATGGAGTAGTTGTGGCGGAAGTTAAATTAAGGGTATAACTAAAATTCTGCTCAAAAAACTGAGCTAAGGTAGCTAAAACTTGGAGTGGTTTTTGATTAGATAAATCTAATTGCTTTGATAATTCTAATAAATATTCCTTTTCTGTAGTGGGTAATTGTAAATCACTATCAGTCGGTAAAGAATCTAACGGAGTATTTTGGCCATAATGAGCTGTGTATATAGCTAATCCAGGGCCTTTTTCTATTTTAACTGCTCCAAAATTATTAGTTTTTAAGATTGGTACCACAAAATTAGAAATTTGATAACTCCCATGAGGTATAGGTAACATACCTTTCCCTTGGTATAAGTAACTAGAAATATTAACTTTATTATTGGTTTTTATATTAGCTGTTGTAAACTTCCACACAGTTCCATCTTCAATAGAGGTGACATGCTTAAAGACAGGTAGTTTTGCATGCCAAGTTGTACCAAAATAGAGGTTATAACTAGATTCTCGTAAATTTAACGGAACTGGTGTATCGACTCGTAATACTATTTTATCTGATTGTTTAAGTCTACCTATGTCACCAATAGCAGTATTTTGGCGATAAGGGTCTGTATTATTTAGAAAAAAAGCTTCTAACCAATCCAGCATTAAAATTTCTATTTCAGTGTGTAAATTACGTAAGCCAATTTGAGTATTGTAAGCCAAAATACTAGCTATTAATAATAATAATACCCAATGTAAGTTAGTGTAACGTTTAGGACGAATTACCCATAATCCCCAAGCAAGCAACAATATTGCACCAGCAAAAAACCAAGCCCCAAGTCCAACACTAGCAGATAAAAGGCATAGCATAATATATGGATAGTTTAAGTTAATGCGAGTATCAGTTATAGTCGTACCTTTAACTTCTTGCCGACGTAATGAATACAACAGACTGGTTAATTTAACCGAATTTTGAATACTGTAAACTTGGATTGTTAGCAGCAAGAAAAATATCATGGGCAACCAACTTAACAAGGTCATCAGCCCACGTAATGACTCTTGATCAAATAGATAAATCGCTACTATTACTAAAGCCACTGAACTCCAATCAGTTACTCGATTAAAGTCTTTATCAGCTAAATTCCAGCGCCAATTTACCCACTGAGCAGCTTCCAAAATAATTGCCATCGGCACAGCAATAATTAATAAATGGATTTGCCAACCCCAAAATATTATTGTACAACCCAGTAGAAATGGTGGTGGAATCATCAGGAAAATAATTCAATAATTGTTGTTTCTAATGTTTTAAGATTGACCGGTTTTTTGAAATAGGCATTGGCTCCAATATCTAAACATTGGGTTTTACTACCTGCAACTATTAAGGAACTTATAGCAATGATTGGTATCTTAATTCCTTTAGCTCTAATTGTGGTTATTGCTTCAATGCCATCTATTTCTGGTATTTGAATATCCATTATAATAAGATCAGGTTTTATTTCTAATGTTTTTTCAATTGCTTGTATGCCATTATATCCAACAATAACATGGTACTTTTTACTTAGCAAAAAAGTAGATAGCATTTTTGTTACTATAAAATTATCGTCTATCAATAAAATAACTTTATTTTGCTGACATGTTTCAGTCAATTTAATAGGTTTGTTACTGGTTGTAGGTTGCCAAGGTAATGAAACTGTAAAACTACTTCCCTTATTCACTTCACTTTCTAGAGTTATACTACCACCGTGCATTTCTACAAAACGATATACTAGAGATAAACCAAGCCCAGTGCCACCTTGTTTTCTACTTAATCCACCATTTAACTGTACAAAAGGTTGGAATAAAAGTTCCATGTCCTTGTCAGCAATCCCAATTCCAGTATCAGATACAATTAAATCAACTGTTTCATGTTCAGGATAACCACAAACAGTAAAACTAACTGTACCACCATCAGAAGTAAATTTAATCGCATTAGTTAATAAATTGAGCAAAATTTGTTTTAAATAGCGTTCGTCAGCTTGAATAACCGTAATTTCATTATAAGAAGTGTTGAATACAGAAATATTTTTTTCATAAGCTAATTTACTGGTAATTCGTTGACAGATATTGCCAATAGTTTCAATCATAACGGAAGTTATATCTAATGTTACTTTACCAGCTTCAATTTTTGCAAGAGCTAAAATATCATTGATAATTGCCAATAATTGACTACCACTATTTGCAATGGTATGTAAAGACTTAGTTTGCTGTTCGTTTAAAACTCCATGACTGCCTTCTTGTAAAACATCGGTAATTCCTAAAATACCATTAAGTGGAGTCCGCAATTCATGGCTTATATTAGCTAATAATTCATCTTTAAGACGAGATGCTTGAGCTAATTTCGCATTGGCAATGGTTAATTCAGCATGACATTCTTTAAGTTGTTGTTCCAATAGTTCTGAATTAGCTATTTCCTGAATAATTCCCACCATTTTATCTTCTTGCTGCATATAAAAATGTTTTGCCATAAATAGTTCACCATTTTTACGCCGCATCTGGAACTCAAAACTTATTCCTATAGCAACCTGTTTACTAAACTGTTGGAAAGTTTCAGAATTAATATGTAATATACTAATTTTTTGGTTAATGAGTTCTTGTTCTTTATAGCCAAATATGACTTCAGCTGCATAATTGCAAGCTTCAATTTCCTTAGTCTGTGAGTCAATAATTAAAATAGCTTCACTAAGGTTAAATAGTATTCTATGCAATAATTCTTGTGGTATAGTTTTTAATATATTGGTCGTCATAATTATCAGGAATAGATTGTATCTCATTTACAATTTAATTTTCTAAATTAAACTTTTTTATAATATAATTAAGTAGCTTAAATTGGTTCAATCATAGTGAAGATTTTGAAATTTTTACTTTCAAACCATCCATAGCATTAGGTAATTGAGTTATTATTACTTGCTCACCATATTTTAATTTAGGACTGCGAACTAGAATACGTGATTTTCCAGTTGCTGTCATTTGTTCACCAACTCGTTCTATTTCTAAACCTTCCATGCGTCCATCAATAAGCTTATAAATGCGGTTTATTCCATAAACTGCTTCATAAGGTAAAGCAATTAGATTATCTTGCCTTGGTAGAGTTAGAGATAAAGTTAAAAATTGGCCTAAGCGTAATAAATCCATTCTTGTTTTAATTTGAAATAAACCATCGATGCCACCACTATTCGGATTTATTTGCCCAGAAATTCTGTCAAGTTGTAAAGTCAAAGATTGTCTATTTAACTGAGTAGTTGCTAATAATTTAGACGCATTCATCACAGTTGCTTGATAGCGGGTTGGAATCTGAGCTCGTATTTCTAAAGCAGTGTTATCATACATGGATAATAACATATCTCCACTTCGTACTCTATCTCCGACTGCAATATTAACTTTAGCAATAATACCACTAAATGGAGCAGTTATTTTAGTACGTTCTAGTTCTAATTTAGCTAGGTCTTGTAAGGCTTTAGCTCGAGATTTTTTAGCTTGTAATTGGTTTAAACGAGCGGTATGATTTTTTATTTCTGATCGACGTTGAGTAATAATCAACATTTGCCGTTCTACTGATTGTTGAGCTTCATCTAAGGCTGCTTGAGAACTAATTTGTTGTCGTTTTAATTTTCGTAACCGTTCTAAGGATTTTTTCGTTAATGTTAATAATGATTCTTCGTGAGTTATAATAGTTAAATTATTAATATCACGTTGTTTTTCCAAATCAATTTGAGCTTCGATATCTTTAATATCAGCATTGCGTTGAGTGAGCTTTAAAATACTGTCATTATCTTCTAAACGTATTAAGATATTGCCTTTTTTAACTTTTTCTCCTTCTAGAACTGTAACTTGCAACACTTGTGTATTTATATTTGGAGTACGTAAGGTTGTAGTTTTAGGAGATTCGACTCTACCGTATAAAGTTACTGTTGGTGATAGAGTCTTAAGAATTACTGGTATGGTTGCTACAATCCAAGCTGGTTCAGTAATTTTAACTATTTCACTTTTGGGTTTAGTTTTTAACATGTACCTGAACCCAAATATGCCAATCGCTAAGATTAATATTGGTAAAAGAATTTTTTTCATGGGAAGATAAAATTAAGTTAATTAATGATGAATATAGCAAATTTTGATTATTTACAAAAAATTGGCAAAACGATAAAGTAATATTTGTTGCAAATGGTGCTAATTGAATTTGGAATCGAGTTTCGTTATTGATAGAAGATTTGGGTTTGCAATCTGAACAGTTGCTATTGTACAAACCGTTTGTCGGGGACGCAATGGGAAGTACTACGAACGTAATTATTTTATCAGAAATTTGAAACGAATGGCATCCAACTTTGAAATTACCATTGGGTAGCGGTACGATAGAAAGTACGATTCATCAGGTAGTTAATTTACATTTAATTACTTAAAACCTCTATAAAAAAGGTGATTATAATATGAACTGATATGGTTAAAGCACATAAAATAACAAGACATCCAATTGCAAATGTATTAGTGCGTTTTTTTCTATCAGTTGGTTTCATATTAAGTTTGTAATAAGACTTAGTTTTTGGAATTGATAGTTCGGCAGTTATTATTTTAAGTAACAAGCTAAAATTTTCCAAGCTAATCTTGAATTATAACTATCAATTCCTCTAATTTTAAAAATATTAATTGGGTGAAAAGTCTTTATCCAATACAGCAGGACCTAATACCCGTTCTACCAATTCCTCCACCGAAGGTCTATAGCTATCTGGATCATTAAGAGCTGGAATTTCAGTAATAATTATTCCTGCTGATTCTGACCGAGCTTGCAAAAAAAACTGGACCAACGGTTAAATTATCTTCAAGAAAAACTAAAGCTTGGCTCTGCTTTTTTAACAATTCTGCTAGGACATTTTCTACCATATCCAATGTCGCATCAGGAAAAACTTCAAAACCTAATAGTGCAAATCCTTCTGCCAAAGCATTACCACCCATAAAAATGAGTCTCATCCTAACTTGCCGAACATTTCTGGTTTTTCTGCAACTACAGCTAATGAAGCCGCTCCAACTAGAACTACTGCAATTCCTGCACCTATAGTAGCCAATGCAGTCAATGCCATTAAGTTAAAAGCAACCATAAAGGATTTCCCCTACATAAAATATTGATTTGTAGGGGTAATCCCTTGTGGTTACCCTAACTAATTTTCTTAACTTAATGGCATTGAGCCAATGCAGTGGGAATTCCTAATAAAATCCCATAGCAATAATACCTAATAAATTAAATGTCATTAAAATGTGAATTAAGAGCTAAATCTCATTTGAAAAATCAATATGTTATAGCGTGTTTTTTGATTGTATCTGAATTTCTAAAAAAATATTTATTGATAGTCAATTAGTTATATTTTTAGCTCTTAATTCACATTAAGGCAAGTAACCAATACATAATTTTAATTCCTATAATAATTTTTATACCAATCAACAAACTTAGTAAGACCTTCTTCTATAGAAGTTTGTGGTTGCCAATTAAATTCTATTTTCAAATCATCTATATTAGCATAAGTCATTTTAACATCGCCAGGTTGCATAGGTAACATATTCATGTTAGCCTTTTTACCCAAAGCATTTTCTAAAGTTTTAATGAAATCCATTAAATCAACTGTTTGATTGTTGCCAATGTTATATATTCGATATGGTGCAGTGCTAGAATTAGGATTAGGTGTTGCACTAGACCAAGTAATATCAGCTTGAGGTTTACTTTTTAAAATACGTGTCACACCTTCAACAATATCATCAATATAAGTAAAATCTCTTTGCATTTTACCAAAATTATAAACATCAATTGGTTCACCTGCAAGAATTGCTTTGGTGAATTTAAAATATGCCATATCAGGTCGTCCCCAAGGGCCATATACAGTGAAAAATCGTAGGCCAGTAGTGGGTAAACCATAAAGATGAGAATAAGTATGAGCCATTAATTCGTTGGCTTTTTTCGTAGCTGCGTACAGTGAAACCGGATGATCAACATTATGCTTAACTGAGAATGGCATTTTAGTATTTAAACCATATACCGAACTAGAAGATGCAAATACTAAATGTTCCACTGCATGATGTCGACAACCTTCAAGTAGATTCACAAAACCAACGATATTAGTATCGACATAGGTATTAGGATTTTCCAGTGAATAGCGAACTCCAGCTTGAGCTGCTAAATTAACTACTTGATTAAATTCATAACAATTAAACAGTTTATCCATTCCATCTCTATCAGCTAAATCCAACTTAATAAAATGGAAATTTGGATTAGTTTGTAACTGCTGTAAACGAGATTTTTTTAGACTAACATCATAATATTTATTTAGATTATCAATGCCGACAATATCAGTACCATGTTCTAAAAGTTTTTTAGCTAGTTGTGAACCGATAAAACCAGCAACACCAGTTATAAGAGTCGTCATATTTGGTATGTAAATTGTATAATATTAGCTAATAATTTAACTAATAATTTAAGATATGGCTAGTTCAAAACTATATTTTAACTTTGATTTATTTAAATATATAAACTACTCTGAATTATAAACATGAAGATATAATTAATTCATGTTAATTTGACCATTTTTTATAAATTTTTCCAGAAGTTATAAATAAATTAAAATAATTCTACATGGTTTACCATAATATGCAACCGAATAATTTTTTTGTTAAACGCTGTTTTGATATATTTGTGTCTATAATAGTTCTTATATTAGTAAGTCCATTTATATTAATAATAATATTGGCTATCCGTTTAGAGTCACCAGGCCCAGTTCTTTTTTCTCAAGCTAGAGTTGGTAAAGGTGGACGCGTATTCAATATGTGGAAATTTCGATCTATGTATATTGATGCCGAAAAAAATAAGGCAAAATTAGCCAACGAGATGTCTGGTGGGGTGTTGTTCAAAATGAAAAAAGACCCTCGTATCACTTACATGGGTAAATTTATTCGTAAATCATCAATTGATGAGATTCCTCAATTTTGGAATGTTCTTAAAGGTAATATGTCTTTGGTAGGTCCACGCCCAGCTTTACCATGTGAAGTAGCACAGTATAATGAATATCAAGCCAAAAGACTGGCAGTTAAACCTGGTATTACCTGTATTTGGCAAGTATCTGGTCGCTCTGAAGTTTCTTTTCAGCAACAAGTAGAAATGGATTTAGAATATATTTCAAATCAATCATTTTATTTAGATATAATATTGCTAGTTAAAACTATTCCAGCAGTTTTAACTGGACGCGGAGCTTATTAATGTTAGTTTTGTACAAGATTATAATATATTAATTTTATAATTAGTCGTTACCAAATTTAGCAACAATAACTATTATAAATAACATATATTATAATCCTGTGCAAAAGCTTTAACATTTAAAATCACTGCATAAAATTAATGGCCTTTTTTATCATCCACTTTTTCCATTAATTTTAAATCAGACGGCCCTAAACCACCTTGCGCATCTTTACCTTCTAGTTTAATTTTTAACCGCAATTCATTGGGCGAATCAGCATTAGCAATTGCTTCTTCATAACTAATTTTATCTGCTTGTTCTAAAGCAAATAAAGCTTGGTCAAAGGTCTGCATACCTAAGTCAGAAGATTTAGCCATAATCGGTTTAATTCCACCAACATCACCAACAGCAATTAGTTCGGAAATCAAAGGCGAATTACG
>DAOUSR010000003.1 GCA_030627125.1 Thioploca sp. | reverse complement strand
TTGCTTAGGAATGAGGATTTAATAACTTCCAAAACTTGAATGTCCAAACCTGGCAGGTTTAATTTCAGATTTTATTAAATTCTGATTCCTTAGCAGCAGATTCGGTAGCATCTTTTTCAAAGCAAAAATCGGCATCCGTTCATCTTCTACAAAGGCGTATGGCCGAGATATAATGTTAATATGCTTGTCCTAATTATAACGTAGAGACAAGGCATGCCTTGTCTCTACAATTTCAAAATAAAACTTATGCTACTTACAAAGCTTTGTTTTAAACTCCAATTTATCAATATATACGGCTTACGAATATACGACTTGTGTCATACTTGCTTATTATCTTTGTCTCTGAGTTTCCACAATTTGGGCATTTTTCTGATTCGTCTTATGCTATTATAAACTTTTACTCCGGATTTTAATACTATTATTTATACTTTTAGCCCGGTACCAAACAATATGAATCTTACAAAAATATATTAATAATATAATGGATATTACCCCCTATTTAAAACTAGTAGTTGAAAAAAGTGCCTCTGATATATTTTTTACAGTTGGTTCAAATGTAAGAATCAAAGTATCTGGAAAAGTTATCGGAGTTGGTAAAGTCATTTTAACCGATGAAATAACGAAAGAAATTGCCCACGATATTATGAATGAGGAACAAAGAGCGTTTTTTGATAAAGAACTAGAACTTGATTTTGCTATTTCTTGGCCTGAAACCAATGCTCGTTTCCGCATTAATGCTTTCAAACAGCAAGGCTTAGTTTCTATTGTAATGCGTTATATTAATGCCAAAGTGCCAACAATGGCTGATTTGAACTTGCCTAATATTTTAGGCGATATAATAATGAAAAAACGTGGCCTAGTTTTAATGGTTGGGGCAACTAATTCTGGAAAATCAACTACTTTAGCAGCTATGATTGACCATCGAAATCAAAATCAAGCTAGCCATATATTGACTATTGAAGACCCAGTGGAATTTGTGCATGTACATAAAAAATCTTTGATTAATCAGCGAGAATTAGGAGTAGATACTCATTCTTATGTAAATGCTCTCAGAAGTGCTATGCGTGAATCTCCAGATGTTATTTTCATTGGAGAAATTCGTGATCGAGAAACTATGTCCGCTTCATTGGAACTATCTAATACTGGTCATTTAGCTATTTCAACTCTCCATGCTAATAATGCTAATCAAGCTATGCAAAGGGTTGTCAACATGTTTCCTCAAGAACAACATAAAAAATTATTTATGGATTTGTCCATGAATTTAATTGGAGTAATTTCCCAACGCTTGGTAGTGGGAATAGAAAATAAAAGGGTTGGTGCAGTAGAAATTATGATTAACAATCCATATATTTCGGATTTGATTTTAAAAGGTAAAATAGACGAGATAAAAGAAGCAATGACTAATAGTGGAACTGAAGGTATGCAGACTTTTGATGCAGCATTACATAAGTTATATGAAACTGGCAAAATATCGTTAGAAGAAGCTTTAGCAAATGCAGATTCAAGAACTAATTTACAAGCTAAAATGACTTTTGGCTAAGTTTTTCTCCCAAAATGTAGAGAAATTAGCCAGTCATGAATTTTTTAGATTTTCACACTTATTTTAGGTAATTATGATATGATTCCATAACGTAGAAAATATTTTCTCTTTAAAATAATATCATTTAACACATTAGCTAGAATGAATTGGAAATTGCAAAATTGTTCCATATAATTGTGGTCAAATAGATAATGTAACGAATGGTAATAAAGATTTTCGTATTTGACTTGTACAGTAAATTGCAAACTCCTAAAAACATCATCAAATATCTTCTTAAAAAACACATATCACAATAATGTTAAGTATAAGATTTAATTACTAATTTTAATAATAATTATGCAAACTATAATACTAATTGTTTTATTAACTATAACAAGTTCGACAGTTGCCCAAACCTATGGTCCAACTAAAGCTGGTGATTTACTTTGGAATATTGCTGGTAAAGTACGCCCTAATAAATCTATAACTCGATATCAAGCTATGTTAGCTCTGCTCAAAGCTAATCCACAAGCTTTCCAAATATCTTGTAATCTTAATACGTTGAAAATTGGTAAAATATTAACAATTCCTTTAAATATGCAAGAATTAACTAGTAAAGAAGCCGTTAATGAATTTTACCGGCAACATGATGAATGGCAAGACTTTCGTCGAAAAAATAAACAAATTATCTGCCACTCAACTATGGAAAAATCTATTGTAGAGGTTCCATCTATAAAAATATCAAATATTGATACTAAAATCACGTCTACGGAAACTTTTGAAACAATTATTCCTGAAGAAGTTACTCCTAAACAATCTGCTATCACAATACTTTCACCACAGACTATTCAAATATTAACCAATAATGAATCAAAAAAATCAGAATACTTAACTTTAATTCAAAATATTTGGGATGATATTCAAACTTGGTTTTATAGCATTTCATACTTATACCAAATTTTATTTTCAGTATTAATAATATTCTTCAGCATCTTCTTGCTATTATCATTATTCTCATTGATTTCACGTAATAAGATAGATAAACCAGATTCTGTCAATGTAGAAGAAATTTTACCAACAGAAAATAATTCAATACCTGAACAATCTAATAAGATGAAGGAAAACCTTGATACTGTGCGAGCTTATCTTGCTGAAGATGAAGCTCAAAGGATTAAAAAATTATTGCGAGAAGTTATACAAAATGGTACTGAAGAACAAAGAACAGAAGCTCAACAGTTGTATGAAATAGATAAAAAAATGTCTTATCTAAAACTTACCGATACTCAATCAATTAATACTAATTTAACCAGTATTGAGAAAATTAATAAACTTATACCTGCTCAGTTACCTTTAGTAAAAAATAAAGAACAAGTTTTTAGTTTAGTAGATGAAGTATTTATGATTCTTGATGAAGAACTAAATGCTCAAGGTGAATTAATTGATTCTTATATCGCTAGACAACAAGAAATTGTAAATTCTAATATTGCAGCTAGTTATGCAAGTAATTATCAAGTTGTAGAAGAAGAGCAATTAAGACATCCAGAATTAAAATCAACTAGGAGATTGTAGTTAATTAAGCATTCAGAATTGCTATAAACTATCTTTTCAGTGCTTGTTCATATTCTTCTCTAAAATGATACAGCGAGCTTTCTAATACTTTGACGGCACCATTAATTAATGCACAACGACCACTGCCAGGTAAAATATCACATAAGTTTTCTAAAGCAACTAGATCGGCTTTTCTAGCCTGACCAGTGTCAATTTTATTGAGTAGCATCGCAATGTAATAAGTTCCGCTTTTACAAGGTGGGCATTGACCGCAAGAAGAATGAGCAAAAAAATTTACATATTCTGCTACTCGTTTGACAATTCCAGTACCTTCAGAAACTACAATCATAGCTCCAGTACCTAAACTAGAACGACGCTCGGCAACAGAATCAAAGTCAAGCGATACGTCTAAATCTTTAGGAGTTAACAAAGTATTGGAAGGCCCACCAGTGAAGACAGCTTTAAATTTTTTGTTTAACAACATACCGCCACCATAAGTATTAATTAAATCTGACAAAGAGATACCCATAGGTAATTCGTAAGTTCCGGGTGATAATACATCTCCACTAAGAGAATATATTTTAGTTCCATAAGCATTGCCAATGCCTAAATCATGATACCATTTTGCTCCGTTGCGTAAAATATGCGAAACATTACAAATAGTCTCCGTATTATTAATCAGAGTTGGACAGCCATAAACACCATATTCAGCTGGATATGGCGGTTTACGTCGAGGAAAAGGAAATTTTTTCTCTACGGTTTCTATTGCTGCTGTTTCTTCACCACCAATATAATGTCCAGAAGTTGGTAAAATAGAAAATTCTAATGGTTGTTGAATTTTATCTGAGACTTTGAAATACATCTCACATTCTTCCCATTGTTTCACAGCTTTCTTCATATTTGCAATGGCTTGGGTTAAAGCTGGATTTACATAGAAAACAATACGATTAATATTAGTAGCAATTGCCGTAATCATTGCACCTTCAATCAGTTGGTGCGGAGTTTCTTCTAACAATAAACGGTCTTTAAAAGTCCCTGGTTCATCTTCATTTCCATTGCAAATCAAATATTTTTCTCGACTACTAGTCTGTCCAGCAACTGCTCTCCATTTAAAATAAGCTGGAAAACCACTACCACCCAAACCACGTAAACCAGCCTCTTTTATCAATGGAATTATTGCTTCTGGAGCATCCAATGCAATTTGTAATCCTTTACCGCCTATACCTTCCAACCATGTTTCTAAGTCGGTAATTTTGCTATTTTGGTGTAATAAAACTTGATTTAGCTGTTTCATTATATATTTTCCTGTATCAAGTGTTCTCAATCTTATGTTTGGGAGTGTTTCTAATAATACTGCAAGTATAATTCAGACACTATTCTTTAACACCAGACTTAGCTCCAGCTCTTTTCCTACGCACTTCTTTTGGATCAGCAAGCAAAGGCCGATAAATCTCTACTCGGTCTTTATCTCTTAAGACAGTATCCAATTTACAAGGTTTACTAAAAATTCCGATTTTATTTTGAGCCAAATCTATTTCTGGGAAAAAGATTAAAATCTGGGATTCTTTAATTGCTTGCTCGGCTGTCGTTCCAACTGGCATGGCCAAAGGCACGATCATTTGCTCATCTGGTTTAGCATAAGCTACTTCAATATTAATTTCCATATAATTTATTAGCTCTTTCCACAAAAGTATCCACTAACCGATTTACTATTTTAGTAAACATAGGCTCCAAACTAATTCGTAGCAACGGATTAGAAATTTTAAACTCCATTTGCATGGAAATTTTACAACCAGCTTCACCTAATTTTTTAAAAGTCCAATGCCCATGTAAATGGCTAAAAGGCCCTTTCTGCAAACGTATTTCAATCTGTTTATCAGGAGTGATAACATTAGTAGTAGTGAATGATTTTTCCATTCCAGCTCCACCCATTTTGATAGTAGCTACAATACTAGTTTCAGTTTGAGAATGAATTGTTACCGATTTACACCAAGGCAAAAAATTAGGGTAGTCAGCAATTTCATTTACCAAAGTAAACATTTGATGGACAGTATATGGCACTAATGCGGTTTTATTAATCCGTATCACGAAAATACACCGATTGCATTTAGAAAGACTATGCCTACGCCTAATGGTGTGACATAACGCAGTAAAAAATACCAAATATGATAACCAATACTATTAGCTGATAAATTTAATTCTTCGGCAATGGTAGATTTTTGCATTAACCAACCAACAAAGACAGCTATCAATAAACCAATTAATGGCAACATAATATTCGAAGTTAAATAATTAATCAATTCAAACAGATTTAATCCAGCCAAAGGTTTAACATCGCTCCAAATATTAAACGAGAATACGGTAATCAGTCCAATTAACCAGACGATAATCCCACTTACAACTGATGCACTGGCTCGAGTAAATTTACCAGTTTCTACCAACCATGCCACTGCTGGTTCAATTAGTGAGATAGATGAACTCAATGCTGCCAGCACTAAAAGTACAAAAAACAAGGTACCAAATAACGTTCCAAAAGGCATCTGGCCGAATGCAATTGGTAATGTTTTAAACACTAAGCCAACTCCAGCATTAGGTTCTAAACCATTGCTAAATACGATTGGAAAGATTATTAACCCAGCTAAGATTGCCACTGAAGTATCGGCAACTACTACTGCAGTCGTTACTTTACTCACAGAAGCATCTTTAGGTAAATAGGCTCCGTAAACCATGATAGCACCCATCCCCAAACTCAAACTGAAAAATGCTTGTCCCATTGCTGCTAACAATCCTTCCCCACTGAATTTACAAACAGCTTCTGTACAATTTGGATAGAGTAAATCATTAAAATTAATATTAAACATGAAATTAAAGCCCTGCATAAAATTTGGGGTACTTATGGCATAACCAACCAATACTAATAACAAAATAAATAATGCTGGCATCATGAATGTAACCGCTCGCTCTAACCCGCCTTTAACTCCACCAGCTACCATGAGCATAGTGATAAAAATAAAACCCGTGTGCCATGCAGTTAATTGAACTGGATTTTCTACTAAAGATTTGAATACTGAATCAACAAAACCAGTAATTTCAGTGGGCGACATGGTGTTAACTGCGGTAAACGTCCCAGAAGCTAAACTTGGTATATAGGCTAAAGCCCAACCTGCAATAACACTGTAATAAGATAAAATTAAAAATCCAGCAATAACTCCACTCCAACCCAGTAAACGCCATAATTTTGATTGGTTATTTTCTTGGGCTAAATGACGCATGGTATTGATTGGGCTACTACGGCCTCGTTTACCTAACATTACTTCAGCCATCATAACTGGTAAACAGAGTATGGCTATACACAATAGATAAGTGATAACGAACGCTCCGCCACCATATTGACCAGTCATATAGGGGAATTTCCAAATATTGCCTAAACCTACTGCCGAACCAGTAGCGGCCATGATGAATGCCATTCGAGATGACCATTCGCCGTGTATAGAAATTCTACTCATTTGATTTGCTCTTTTAAGATATTTAGGAATTATAACGTTTTAAGGTGGGATTTTTCAAGTGGTATTTAAATATCAGACGTTACTATTGAAATGAGTTGCCAAAATAGTAAAGGGATTATCTCTACGAATCAGTAATAATGGAATATGGTTGCCATTATTGGATTTATTGAAATGGTCTATTTCACGTTGTTACATTAACCCTACATAGCTTGTTCAAATTCTGATTCTGACAATCCGTTAAATCTTGTTCAAAAAACCAAAAATAGTATAAAATTCAACAGAATAAAGGGGAAAAGAATAAAAAGGGAAAAAAGAGTAAAGGGAAAACAAGTCCGCACTACAACACACGAACAACTCGAAAACCTATGAAACGCTATGGTAACTTATTCTCACAAATAATTAAATTTGATAACTTACTTAAAGCCGCTAAAACAGCAGAAAAAGGTAAACGATATCGAGACAATGTATTAGATTTTAATTATTTACTCCTTCTATTCGCAGACATGGATTGCCAATTGGTAATTTGACCAGTCAATTTTTTGCCAATGTTTATCTAAACGGTCTTGACCATTTTGTTAAAGAAAGATTAAGAAAATATGTACGTTATGTAGATGATTTTGCATTATTTTCTGATGATTATACTTTACTTGAAGAAATACGTTTAGCTATGGAAGAACATTTAGCTAATTTAAGATTGAATAGTTGTTTGGAATTGGTTTTATTATCGGTGGTTTGGTTGTACAAGCACTAAGATATACCAAAAAAGTTAATAACAATAATTTTTTCATAATAATTTGGTCTTATTCATTAAGTTTATTCTGGGTAAAGTTTCGCAACAGTTTCTAAATATATATTGTACTTTAAACCAAACCAAATCAAATTCAATTTTTTTCTGAATAGACAAGCTCAATACCATAAAGTCTAATAACTTCATCTAATTTAGCTTGTAAAATATATTGATGGAAACGAACTTATGTTGTAGTTTCCTCGTTCCTAAAGTTTTCGTTGGGAATGCCTATTATGACACTCCAGCATCATGCTTTATGGAAATAATATTACTAGATTTTTTTCACTCAATATAAGAGCGATGGGAAAAACTTAATCAATAAATAACCTTAACTTTTCCATCACCAACCAACTCTTGCAACTGTTCCAACAAATCACTAGTCGGTTTTACTCGCCAATCATTACTCAACACCAACTCAACTTTGGTTTCTGAATATTTATAATTAATTGACACTAAACACCTTCCTTTGCGATAAGTATTCAAGATAGACACTAACTTAGGGGCAAATTCCTTATTCACTGTCTGTTCAGAACTAATGTTAATTTCCAATCGATTAGCATAGTTTTCTCTAGCAGTTTCAAATGTAGTAATACTACGAGCAGTCATCGCATAACCGCCATTATAATCATCAACTCGCACCTCTCCTTCAGCTACCAATAACGCATCTTTCAGCAAAATATTCTGCACCGTTGTATACAATTCAGAATAAATCTTAACATCCATTCGAGCTGTACTATCATCCAAAGTCACAAAAGCTATGCGACTACCTCTTTTATCTATATTAGTCCGCAACTCAGTCACTAATCCAGCAATTCGCATACTTTGTTTATTATCGGTCAACTTAATATTAGCTAACCGATTACGGGTTAATTGAGATAATTCAAATAGATATTCTTCAATTGGATGGCCACTTAAATATAATCCCAAACTTTCTTTCTCAGCGGTTAAATATTCGGATTGCTTCCATTCTTTAACAGTTTTCACGAAAGGTGGCTCTTTCTTAATTGGCGAAGGTGAAGCAAATATATCGTTCTGCCCAGCGGCACTGTTGTTGGAATGTCTTTCTGCTGATTTAATAGCAGTTTCTAGAGATGCCATCATAGTAGCTCGATTAGGGCCTAATTTATCCAAAGCTCCACACTTAATCAGAGGTTCTAAAACTCGCCGACTAGCTTTCCTTAAATCAATTCGGTGGCAAAAATCGAATAAATCACTAAATTCACCAGTTGCTTTCCGCTCTACAATTATACTTTCTATTGCCGCTTCTCCAGCACCTTTGATTGCTCCTAAACCATAGCGAATGAATTTATTTTGATCGTCAATGGTGGTAAATTTGTATTCAGAAACATTGACATCTGGCGGCAGTATTTGCAATTTCATGGAACTGCGACATTCTTCTAACAATGGCACTAATTTATCAGTATTGTCAATATCGGCTGATAATACGGCGGCCATAAATGCGGCAGGATAATGAGCTTTTAACCAAGCGGTTTGATAGGAAATTAGGGCGTAAGCGGCAGAATGAGAATTAGAACAGCATAAACCTGATGCCAATAAAAAATTGTGTTCATGGTGGTCTACTTCAAGATCGTAACTTTGATGCCATCCCATGAAAGTTGCTCGTATAGGCAGCCGTAACACCGTATCCCCACCCATGCGCCATAGTTTATGATGCTCAATAATTGGTTGAGGTCGGGAAAAATAAGCCTCCCAAAGTTGCTTTTGAATCCCTGTATCGAAATTAGGATTAATCGCCAAGATCGTCGCAAAATTTCGGGTTCTAGCATTAGTCTTAATTTTTCGGTACGTTGTATTGCACCACGTTTTGCTACCCAATGAAATTTTTTGGTACAGGCTGGACAATCTTTTTAATGGGCTTTCTGTTGGGTTGGCAGCACAACCCCACACTTTGCTTCCCATTTGTATAATTTTCCAGAGCGGTTGTTGCCCCGTTTCGGTAAGCCATTTATGGTCAAGGGTACAACGTTCGATTGTATTGTCATCAAATTTAATTTCCCAAAGCGGTACTTCACCGTGATTGTGTAAGGCAGTGACATTGCTATAAACAGATTCACTGGTGGAAGTGAGACTGATTACTTTATCCCCTGCTTTACAATCTTTTATCAGCTTAATACCTTCTATTGTATAAATTTTTGTATTTTCGGCAACACTTCTGTTAAAACCATACTCAGCAAATTTCTCCATCAAATCGAAAATGGAAGTTGCGGTCTTTTCTGCTACTTTGCGTGCAACTGCTCCCTCTGTAAATACCGAACGTTGTTTAGCCATTTGCTGAGGGTCTTTTTTACCCATATATCTTCTAAGTAAATCTGCCCCGCCTAAACTATAGCCTGCCAAAATCTGAGCAATCTGCATTACCTGTTCTTGATAGACGATTACTCCATAAGTAGGTTTCAGCACTAAAGCCAAATCAGGATGCGGATATTCAATTTTAGCTCGGCCATGTTTCCGTTCCACAAAATCATCTACCATTCCCGATTGCAATGGCCCCGGTCGATATAAAGCCACCAATGCTACAATATCTTCAAAAGTATCCGGTTGCAACCGTCGAATTAGCTTTTTCAGACCAGCAGATTCCAACTGAAAGACCGCAGTCGTATCTCCTCGTTTCAGTAAATCATAAGTCTCGACATCGTTCAATGGAATTTTAAGAATTTCTATCGGAGTTTCAATAAATTGATTGATAGTTTGCAACGTCCATTTAATTACAGTCAAGGTACGCAAACCCAAAAAGTCAAACTTAACCAACCCAGCAGCTTCCACATCGCCTTTGTCAAACTGAGTCACTAAATCTTGACTATCTTGCTCACAATAAAGCGGACTGAAATCCGTCAATTTAGTTGGAGCAATCACCACTCCACCTGCATGAGTACCAATATTACGGGTCAAACCCTCCAACTGGCGAGCCATATCTATTAAAGCACGAACTTCTTCTTCTTGGTCATAACGGTTACGTAAAATCGGCTCTTTAGCTAGAGCTTTGTCTAAAGTAATGCCTATTTCAAACGGAATCAATTTAGCAATTTTATCAACAAAACCATGCGGATGAGCTAAAACTCTACCAACATCTCGTATCACTGCCTTAGCCGCCATCGTGCCGTAAGTTATAATCTGCGAAACTTTATCTCGTCCATAATGTTCCATCACATAATTAATAACTTCATCTCGACCTTCCATGCAAAAATCTATATCAAAGTCAGGCATCGAGACCCGTTCTGGATTGAGGAATCTCTCAAACAGTAAATCATAATGAATTGGGTCTAAATCGGTGATGTTTAACACATAAGCTACCAACGAACCAGCACCACTACCACGACCAGGTCCAACTGGAATCTCATTATCCTTGGCCCATTGAATAAAATCCGCCACAATTAAAAAATAGCCGGGGAAGCCCATTTGCAAGATAACATCTAATTCTATTGCTAATCTTTCATCATAGGGTTTTCTAAGCTCAGGAAAAGATTCATCAGTTTTATCAAGTATCAATGCTAATCGTTGCTCTAAACCAACTCGAGATTTTTGCCGAAAATATTCATCAATAGTTTGACCTTCTGGAATTGGGAAATCAGGTAGGAAATTTTTCCCTAAAGTTAATTCCAAATTACATCGTTTGGCAATTAACCAAGTATTTTCAATTGCTTCTGGTATATCGACAAACAATTCCTCCATCTCTTGTGGAGTACGCAAATATTGCTGTGGACTATAATTTTGGGGTCGCTTGGGATCGGCAAGTATTTTTCCACCTATAATGCAAACTCTTAATTCATGAGCTTCATAATCATCGCTACTTAGGAATCTAACATCATTGGTAGCAACCACTGGAGTGTTAGTTGCCAAGGCTAAATCTATGGCAGCATGGATATATTCTTCTTCATTGGGGCGGCTGGTACGTTGCAGTTCTAAATAAAATCGCTGTGGAAATAAGCTGTTAAACTGTTCTAATTGCTGTTTGGCATCCTGTCCAGCTAATAATAACTTACCAATTTCTCCTTCTCGGCCACCAGATAAAGCAATCAGTCCGTCAGTATTGCCGGTTAACCAGGTTTGATATACGTAAGGAATATTATCTATCTGTCCCTCAGTATAACTGCGAGAAACTAATTGGGTAAGGTTACGATAGCCAATATTATTTTGGCACAATAATACTAAACGAGATGATTCATTACCGTCATATAACCAAACATCGACCCCAATTATTGGTTTAATGCCAAGTAGTTGGGCCGCACGATAAAATTTTACCATCCCAAACAAATTATTTTGATCGGTAATTGCACAGGCTGGCATTCCCGCTTTATAGATTGATTTTGCTAATGATTTTATGCGGATTAAACTGTCAGAAATTGAGTATTCGGTGTGTAAATGTAGATGGACAAAGTTTGGCATTGGAAGATTTATAGAATTGTTTATAAAAAAAGATTTTAGCAGGAGAAAGTCAGAAGTTCAAACTTTAGTTTGAGAACAAGGCAAAATAAATTTCGCACTCCGGGTAAATTAAAGTGCAATTTGATACTCACCAGTGCAGTTGGACGGTAAATGGAGTGGAAAATAAATCTTGCTGTTTTTGTAATCTTAGTTCGGAGACTTTGATAGCTTGAACTGATTGGTCAATACCGATCCAGCTTCTTTTCAATTTATCCGCAACGGCTGTGGTTGTGCCACCACCAAGAAATGGGTCTAAAACTATGTCGCCTTCATTGCTGGCACATAAAATTATTCTTTCAATTAGTTTTTCAGGTTTTTGGGTTGGGTAGCCAATACGTTCTTTGGCTTCACGATTTAGTGAATTTAGAAAAATAATGTCTGCTGGTTCAGAATTTATAGCTGTTATATCTTCCCAGCAATCATTTCTAATTTTAAAATTATCTAAATACCATCTATATATTTTTCCTGTATTCTTATCTGTTTTTTCATAAAATTTTTTCCCATTTTTATCTGTCCCTAAACGCATATGATTTGAAGCTTTTCTTTCTGTTCCTACTCCTTCAATATTGCCATTGAAAGTCCACTTTTTGCCATTTTTACTATACCAAAAAATGTTATCATGCTTACGATTAAAATTTTTCTTCGTTCTACCTGCTGTATCATAAACCCAAATAATCTCATTCCTAAAATTCTGCTCCCCAAAAATCTTATCCAAAATAAACACCCGAATATAAGCATTTGCATGCCAATCACAATGGAGAAAAATAGAACCCGTTGACTTTAAAATCCGATACATCTCCTCCACTCGTTCTTTCAACCACGCAATATAATGTTCGATTCCACCCGACCATCTATCCTGAAAACTACGAATCTCCCCCGTATCCCCCCAAATCACCTCATAATTCCGATTCGAGAAAAATGGTGGATCAAGATAAATCAAATCAACCGATTCCGCTGCAAGAGATTTTAAAATTTCTAGGTTATCGCCTAGAATTAGTTTATTCATTTGGTTTATTTTTTATGTTAGGGATAAAGTAAACCAACTAAAAACGATATTGGGTGTGGACTATCTTGAAAAATTAACAAAGTGTTAAATATAAATTAGTTATGAGTATTGTTATTCTTGTGTAACATATTTATATTTCAATATATTTAAATTTTTCAAGATAGTCCACACCCAGTATCAGTTACTCAACTGGCAACCAGACTGAAAAAGTGGTTCCTGTACCAATTTCACTATCAACTTCAATTTTACCTTCGTGTTTGTCAATAATTTTTTTAACAATGTCTAGCCCCAATCCACTACCTTCTCCAGCAGCTTTGGTAGTAAAAAATGGGGTAAATATCTTTTCTTGTAATTCAGCAGACATACCTTGACCGTTATCAGTTATAGCAACCACAACATACTTATCTTGGTTAACAATAGCAACCTTTAACACACCCTTATAATTCATTGCTTGTAAAGCGTTATGTAGAATATTTGTCCACACTTGATTAAGCTCATCAGGATAACCAGCAATTAATGCAATATTATCATCATATTCCTTAATTAATTCAACCCCATGCTTCAGTTGATTGTGATATAAAGTAAAGATAGTTTCCAGACCTTTTGGCACATCAACCGTAATTTTTTCACTATTTTGATCATACCTAGCAAAGGTTTTTAGAGCAAATATAACTTTGGAAGCTCGTTCGACTGCTATAATAATATTATCTGTGCTTCTGGTTAAAGTGGAAATTTTATAAGCAATATCAAATATAAAGCTACTATTTTCACTTTGTAACAAAGAAGAATATTGGGCTACTTGAGAACAAACACCCAGACTGATAAATGTATCAGCAAATAGCCTTGGATTTTCTACTCCAATTTGTTGTAGCTCGATAATTATGATTTTTTTAGCAACTCGCTTTTCTTTAGAAGTCAATACAGCTGGATTTTGAGATGAATGTTCTAATAATATAAAAAAAGCTTCTTGTTGGCCAGAATTCAAAATGGTTAGTAATTCGGGAAATTGTTTTAGCACCTGTTTTAAACCATGAGAAAGTGTGCCAGCCGAAGAATTAATTGCACCTAACGGAGTATTAATTTCATGAGCTATACCAGCGACTAACTGCCCTAAAGCAGCCATTTTCTCACTTTGAACAAGTTCTTGACGAGTTCTAGTAAGTTCATCTATTTTATCATTTAATTGTTCGGTTCTTTCAACCACACGTTGTTCTAACTGTTGGTTTAAATTAGTTAATTTTGCTTGTTGTTCCGATATTTGTTTTGCCATATTATTAAATTCATGACTTAGAATACCAAATTCACCTTTAAAAGCAATGGCACGTTTATTATACTTTCCATTGGCAAACGCTTGCATAGTACTGGCAATATGGGACAGCGGATTAACAACATTACGTCGAATTAATATTGTTACTAGCAGAAAAATAACAATAAATCCAATTAGTTGTAAAACAATACTTTGTTTAAATGATTGCCAGACACTTGCAGCCAGTGTAGTAGCTGGTACTTTAATACTTAAAATTCCACGTAAATCACCAATTTTATAATTCCAAGCAGAATCATATAGTTTACGGATTGTTTCTGGAGCATCCTCTCGCTTTCCATGACATTTTATACAATATTTTTCAATCCAAATAGGGCGAGCATACAAGTAAAAAGGTTTGCCATTAGTATTAGTAAATGGTTTAAATAATAATTCTTCGGTTGGATTTGCTCTAAAATGGGCCATTGCTTCTAATTCAACTTCATCGGCGGCATGGTCAGGATTACGTGGTTGGTCAGATACATTGTTGAAAACAAACCCAGATTTATCCCAATTTGGATAATCCTCAGAAATTCTACCTAAAGCATGAGCTGGTAAAAAACCAACTGTTTTTTCAGTCAATGGAATTCCACTATCAAGAAATTGATGATGATAAATACGCCTAGTTGCCATTAACATGCTTCTTACTTTTTCGGCTTGCATTTGTAATTCATGCTTTTCTTTCTCAATTGTGGTTTGATAATCAACCAGAGCCACTCCTGTAAGAGTTAATATTAAAATTATGCCTATTGCTAGTAACAGTTTTGTTTGAATTTTCATGTTATATCTAATAGTTTATGTAACGGAAGTTTAATATTAATCCAAGATAAATTTTGTATTTCAAATATTGGATTTTTTCATACTAAACAATTAATAATCTTAGTTAATATATTTTTTACGGTATTAGGATAATTTGTCACATGTTGTTTTAGTTTCACCTTATCTGTCATTCTCATTCTATTGCCTTCAAAAAGAGGGCCAACCGTTAAAAAATCATCAGTTTTAATTTTTTCTATAACTGGTTCTAAATTTATTTGTAATTCTT
This sequence comes from Thioploca sp., assembly GCA_030627125.1. Taxonomy (GTDB): domain Bacteria; phylum Pseudomonadota; class Gammaproteobacteria; order Beggiatoales; family Beggiatoaceae; genus DRQV01. The sequence goes on along the minus strand of DAOUSR010000003.1, from coordinate 44,832 downwards.
GTTGAATGAACTCTAAAGCTGCAACTGGTTGCCCCACGATGGATTCGTAATTAATCTTGATTACCTTATGTTTTTTCCTTAATTTATAAACAGCAAATTTACATAGTAAGTTAACTGATAAATAATAAATATTAGCTGTTAACCATGATTTTGAAGATTGAGTAAGTCCTTGTTTAGAAAAGGAGTTTACCACACCTCTAGGATCACGTTGTAAATAAATAAAATCAATATCACAAGCAAGAATTTCAGCCAATTTTAAAGCTCTAGCTGGGTATTTGGATGAGTCAACTATAATTTTTTGCTCAATATTTTCAAATATAGTTGCATTTAATTTACTAATAAAATCACTGTAAACATCGAATTTATCTTTATTGGAACTGGATTTTAAAAAATCACTATGATATTCATAACGTGATACAATTTCATTTATTTTTTTCAACTCAAGTCCATCTGGAAATTTAGCTTCTAATTTAGCTTTAATATTTTCCCAAAATACCCGAGTTGGAGAGTTTGGTTTATGTCGCCAATAAGTTGGACTACCTTCTCTTATAACATAACGATTTAGCTCTCCGCAACTCAAAACATCCTCACCATTGCCAAGCAAAATATCTAAAATGGTTGAACCGCTTCTGCCAGTGCTTATAATATATATTATTTTCATAGGTATAAGTTCAAATAATTTTTTATCTTATCCGTTTAAGGTTACATCTTTTTGTAATTACTCATTAAAATATACAGAACTATCCTATTTTTTTATTGAGGATTTAGCAATTTTAATGCACCATTTTGAATTTTGCGATCAAAACCTTGGGCTTTACCCCAAAAAGAAATAGCTTTTTGCATAATTTTAGCAGCAGTAATTTCCGAAACATGAGAGGGTTCTGGTATTAATTCCACAATATCCATCCCATATATTTCCACATTTTTATTAAAAAACACAGCTTCTAAAATGTCGACACATTGATACCAATTAATTCCACCGGGTTGTGGAGTTCCAACTCCGGGAACTAATGCAGGATTAAATACATCCATATCAATTGTCAACCATACTGGGCCAGTTAATTCATTGATACATTTGATAACTTGTTCCATATTGAGGTTTCTATCCATAAAAGTTGTTGCACTGGCTAGATATTCTACCTCTGCTTCAAATATGGAACGAATGCCAACCATTATTAATGAATATCCCTGAGTTAATATTCGATATGCTGCACAAGCATGACTATATTCAGAACCTTGATAGCTCTTCCTTAAATCAGCATGAGCATCTAAAAAAATTACTGAACCAGTTTTAGGCATCCGCCCTTGAATTAAAGCAGGAGTTATAGAATGTTCACCTCCAAGAGCAATTAACAAGTTATCGGTCGGTAATTTACTAGTAGTATTTGCTAAAATGGTATGAAATTGTGCCTCATCTTTATGTGGAGAAATAGCATCCAGCACACAAATTTGCATATATTTCATGGGAGACCAAGCGCTATCCTCTTCATAATATTCAAGTTGTTCAGTTGCTTTTAGAATTGCTGTAGGGGCTGAAGCAGTGCCTGATTTATAACATACCGTTTGTTCCCAAGGAACTGGTAATATCAATATGTCGGCCTCATCAACAGAAGAATTAGGTAGAAATTGAAAGTGGTTTGTCATATCTTATATTTTGCCTTAATATAGCATTTCCCAATTGGATAAATTAGAACAATACAAATTATAAACTTGATATTTATATTGAAGTTCATTAAGAATTAAGCATTCATAATTAAGAATTGCTATAACTTGGTTCTTTACATCCAACAATCAACTATTTTAAATTCAACTCGACGATCAATGGCATTTTCGTTGCTATCAGGTCTAGTCCCTACAACCACTTCATCCGAACCTTTACCTATAGTTTTAGAACGTTGTATGATCCCATTAAATGTTTTACTCATTCTTTGCTGAATATTATTGGCACGAGATTTAGATAATGTTTTATTATATTTGTAAGAACCAGAAATACTGGTATGACCAATAATATGTATACATTTGTCAGAATTAGTTTGCAAGTATTTACTAATTTGCCGCAACCAAATATTGTATTGTTGTTTTAACTCAGGGATATTTAAGAAATTAGTTAAATCAGTTTCAAATAAAAATTTAACTGGTAAATTACCTTGTTGCATACCAATATTAACCATTTTACTAAAATTAGCTTCGGCTGTTTTTAAACGGCCTAATTTAAAAGCAACTGCATATAAACCACCATAAGTTTCTATAATTTTACCACCTGGTTTTTTTAAAATCTTTTTAAATAAATTATATGCTTGTTTATAATCGCCATTATCATAAGTGGTTTGAGCATTAATTAGTAAAGCTTTAATTACCACAAAATCATGGTAATTTGTACCTACTTTACTACCAACCGGTCTTTTTACATCTAAGATAATATCCTGTAATGGTTTACCTTTAAAATACATAGGGTTATCTTGGTAACTAGGAGTTGGTTGATAATTCAAGCCAGAACTTTGTATGTATGCTGTATGGTTAGTTACTATAGAATGGGTTACTAAATCAACAATAGATGCAGAAATTTTATAATACTTTTTCTGGTTAGATTTATCGGCCTCATATTCGATAATACCATTAAGAATATATTTGGCATTAGTTAATTTTTTTGGATTAATTCGGAATATATTGATATGTTTAAAATTTTCTTGGGTTTCGGCAATTATTAATTTTTCAATATCCAAACTAGCTTGTATAATTTGACCATTATTAATATCTAAAAATGGATTTAACACAATGGTACTGGTATCTTTAAATAGCTTAAACTTTTGTATATCAGCCATTAAACTATTAGTAAGCTGACGAATTCCAATATCAAATTCTAAGTAAGGAGATTCTTTGGTTGGAATAGATGAACATGAAAAAAGGATAAAAATTGCTAATAGGAAAATGGTTAGTCTGAATTTAAACATTTTTAAATTATATGTCATTAAAATTAATTATCTATCGTTTTTTAAATAATCAAATTAGGTGTTGCGAGTCTAATTATAGTAATTGCTTAAAAGGATTAGGGTAACCACAAGGATTACCCCTACAGAATTAGCGTAACATCAGTTAATATTATTTACAACGTTGTTGTTTAAATTGTTTTTGTTTACTAGTTAAAGTTCTAATACCCAACGATTCTTGAGAAAATATATCATTACATTGTTGTAAATTTGGTGTTTTCTTGATAGTATGCGGCGATTGTTTTACAACTTTCTTCTTAGGAGGTTGTAATTTATGTTGAGTAGTTTTATTTACTGGTTTAGATTTTTTAGAACTTAATTTTTTAGAACTTAATTTTTTAGAACTTATAAGTAAACGACGTAACCTAGGTAATGCTGGTGATTTCTGGTTAACTTTTTGCAAACGTTTAAGATAACCATGGGCTTTCTTAAAGCTACCTTTAGTAATAGCTGCTTTTGCCCATTGCTGATAACGTTGTTCAATTTTAACTAAGCCTTTTTTTGCCAAAGCATTAGTTGGGTCAGCAAGCAATATCTTCCGATAACAATCAAGAGCATTACCTTGCTTACCAGTTGTTAAACGATTCGCATTAAAATGTTTTTTACATTGCAGAAAATTTGGAACTGTAATTTTCGATGAAGTTTGTATAAATTCTGTAATTAGCTTAGGTTCTGGTAATTTTTGATGCCATACTTTACTTAATGAATTTTTAACTTGAGCAAAAGATTTTTTTCTAACTTGCTGTACAGAATTTTCTTCTATTAAAAATTGGTTTATTTTAAATCTATAATTTTTATCATAATCTTCCAAAGAAGTATCATCTGGTATAGAAACAAATCTTACTCGATGAAAATTATCCAAGTTAGTAAACTCTGGGTTTTCAACCAAAAAATCTTTATTTATCAAATGTTTTTCCTTGGAATGAAATAATGATTTGTCTTCAAATTTGTGTATAATAACCATATCTAATAATTGACCAGTATCAACATAATACCAATTAAAAGCAAATAGTGTTATTAAAATAACTATTGAAAACAAACTAATACGCCCAAGCTTTGTAATTACATCACGTTTTACTATTGGATCATAAATTTTTATCGCATGTGATTTGCTTGTGGTTTTATGCAAGTATCGCAGTTTTAATTTTCTTGAATACATGGTCATAATACAAGTATTTAATAAATGGAGTGTTAAAATTAAGCAAATAAACTGCCATTTATCGCCGCAATAAGGTATTATATATCGACATCTCGCTCCTACCAATGTAAAATAATACCAGAAGTACTATTTGATATTCAAGTTATACATGCTCAAACTGTTTGGTAAAACTAAATTAAAAATTCGCTCCAGTAGTAATATTATGGTAATATTGTAGTTTAGCTATAGTTAGCATGAAAAACTACTATATTTTAATTTCATTATTTAGTATTCAGAAACATAAAAATATATTCATGTTTTTTTAAAGTATAAATAAAGATTAAGACAACCCATAGGAAATATCTTATTATGTCATTTATATTAGTTTTGTTATTTAGTTTTAATAATGTAACTTCGCCTGAATTTACTCAGGGGTTTTCTGCTCAGGAACCAATTCAATTAGCTGAAAAAATTGATACTCGCCGCCGAGGTCTGAGGGGGAGCGGTTGTGGTAATCCGCCTGATGTTTGGGCAATAAGCATGTGTGAAACAGACTTTTTTTGCTATGCAGATCCTAATGAGGTTAGTTTGTGGCTACCTCTGGTTAAACGCACTGAAGGTGCAAATTTTGTAACGATAAAAAATCTTGAGACTCAACAGGAAATTACCAAAAGATGGCAGGTTTCAGACATAACAATACCTTGGCCTATAGAAGAAGTACCAATTACCACTGAAACTAAATATATAATCAGGCTTAGTAATCGCAATGGTTCCAAGAGTTTTTCAGTAATTTTAAATATGATACCAACCGAACTATTAGAATTAACTAAGAGGTTAGAATGGATGAAAGAAAAAGGCTGCACTCAACAGACAGAAATTATTCTTGATGAACAAGATGTTTAAAGATTATAATGAGATTTTTAAGGCACTAAAAAACTTTGGATAAAGGGAGAATTAAAATTTTAGTAGCATTTATTGGTAATAATACTATAATATTAAAATTCTTCCTTAATATCTTTAAACAATCAAACAGATTCTCGGTTTTTTTTATCCTCTTTTTCCTTTCTTTTTTTGTCACCTTCTGCATTAGCATCCCCTTTTCTTTGGGGAGTATTTCGACGACGAGAATCACTTTTTGCTGCGAGTGTTTGATAACCAAATGTAGTATTTTTAGTAATATCATCTGCAATGACAGAACTAAAGCTAATTATCAATAAAAAAATACAAATGCGTGATGATAACATGGAAAAATCTCCTATATTATTCCTACCATTTCACACATCTATAAATTTAATATCTCTACTAATTTATAGATTCAATAATAGTATGCCATCTTACAACATAAAACCTTCTTTATCAAATTTATATATAGGCAATTTGGTTAAGTTGCAATCTATATATCTTTAAAAAATCGCTCAATGCTATGACAACTTAATATAATAATTTAGCATAATACCTACATAAAAAACAATGAAAATATATATTATTCTCATATTTATTTTTGCAATTATAAATTTGTCAGCTCAAGAACTTAAATTTCAAAATTTTTCTCTTGATGAAGGTTTATCTCAAAGTACAATAAATGCTATTTATCAAGATAAACAAGGCTTTATGTGGTTTGGAACTCAAGATGGGTTAAATAAATTTGATGGTTATGATTTTACTGTTTATCGGCATAATCCAAAAGATGCTACTACCATAAGTCATAATGAAATATTTAGTATTTATGAAGATAGTAACGAAATACTGTGGATCGGTACTGGCAATGGACTGAACAAATTTGACCGCCATAAATTTACTCGATATTTAAATGTTCCAAATGATCCAAATAGTTTAAGCAACAATATAGTGTGGTCAATTTATGAAGATAAGAGCGGAATATTATGGATTGGTACTGATGGAGGAGGATTAAATAAATTTGACCGCCATAAGTTTACCCGCTATTTACATGATCCAAATAATCCAGATAGTTTAAGTCATAATTCAGTGTGGTCAATTTATGAAGATAGCTTAGGAACATTATGGATCGGAACTAATGGAGGAGGATTAAATAAGTTTGAACAAAATAAATTTAAATGTTATTCACCCAAAAAATATAGTTTAAACAACAATATCAGTTCTATTTATGAAGACCCAACCGGAATTTTATGGATTGGAACTTTAGGTGGTTTGCATAAATTTAATCGTCAACAAGAAACATTTATCAGTTATTTTCATGACCAAAAAAATCCAGATAGCTTGAGTAGTCGAGCGGTATGGGATATTAATACGGATAAAAAAGGCTATTTATGGATTGCAACTGATGGTGGTGGATTAAATTTATATGACCCTAAACAAGATAATTTTTTGCATTTTAACCATAATTCCCAAAATCCTAATAGTTTAAGTAGCGATATAGTCACTTCGATTTATCAAGACCGAGCTGATACCATGTGGGTTGGTACTAATACTGGAGGAATAAGTCAATTTAATTACAATCAAAATGAATTTATCTATTATTTTAATGATTCAAGTAACTTACAGGGTTTAAACAGCAACCATGTGTTATCAATTTACGAAGATAGGCAAGGTATATTATGGGTTGGAACTTCTGGAGATGGTTTAAATAAATTTTCTATCGATCGAAAAACAGTGACTCATTACCAATATAATCCAGATGACCCAAATAGCCTGAGCGATAATGAAGTAACTGCGATTTATGAAGATAGTGATGGAATTATGTGGTTTGGTACTTCTCGTGGTGGTTTAAATAAATTTGATCGAAACCAATTTACCATTTACAAAAATCAAGCTGATAATCCAAATAGTTTAAATGATAATTGGGTATCAGCAATTTATGAAGACCATACTAAAGCTTTGTGGATTGGTACCAAAGAAGGTTTAGCCAAATTTGATCGTGATAATAAGTTTATTCATTATCGGCATGACTCAAAAATTATAAACAGCCTAAGTAGTAATTATGTATCTACAATTTACGAAGATAGTTTTAATATACTATGGGTTGGAACTCAAGGCGGAGGATTAAATAAATTTAATCGTGAACAAAACACATTTACTCGTTATCAACATGATATCCAAGATTCTAATTCTTTAAGCCATAATGAAATTTCTACTATTTACGAAGATAAAACTAAAACTTTATGGATCGGCACCCTCGGTAATGGGTTTAATAAGTTTAATCGTTCCACTAACAATTTCCAGAACTATCAAGAAATAGATGGATTAGCAAACAATGTAGTATATGGTATTTTAGGAGATGAGGCTAATAATTTATGGATTTCTTCTAATAAAGGTTTATCTAAATTTAATCCCATTACTGAAACCTTCAAAAATTATGACGTGTTAGACGGTTTACAGAGTAATGAATTCAATAATGCCAATTATAAAAGTATTACTGGTGAATTATTTTTTGGAGGGATTAAAGGCTTTAATAGTTTTTATCCGCAGCAGTTTAAAGATAATTTATATATTCCACCAATTGTAATTACCGATTTTAAAATTTTTAATAAGTCAGTAAATTTAGGAACTAACTCACCTTTACAACAACATATTAATCTTACTAAAGAAATAACTTTATCTTATGACCAATCCTTTTTTTCTTTTCAATTTGCCGCTTTAAATTTTTTACAACCAACTAAAAATCAATATGCTTATAAATTAGAAGGATTTGAAAGTAATTGGAATCGAGTGAATAACCGACGATCTGCATATTATACCAACGTACCGCATGGAATTTATACTTTTAGGGTTAAAGGTAGTAATAATGATAAACTTTGGAATGAAATTGGCAAATCTATAAAAATAATAATATTACCACCACCTTGGAAAACTTGGTGGGCTTATCTGTTATATGTTTTAATAACTTTAACTATTATTGTAAGTTATGTAAAGTCACAAAAACGTAAATTATGGGAAAAACAATTAGAACTCGAACGGGAAAAAGAAATTGCAGCTCAATTAAAAGAAGCTGATAGAGTAAAAGATGAATTTTTGGCCAATACTTCCCATGAATTACGCACTCCTTTAAATGGTATTATCGGTATTGCTGAATCTCTGATTGATGGAGCAACTGGACAGTTGAGTAAACAAACTAACACTAATTTAAGCATGATTGCTTCAAGTGGCTTACGTTTACTCAATCTTGTCAATGATATTTTAGATTTTTCTAAATTGAAAAAACAAGAATTTGATTTACAACGTAAAGCTGTTGATATAAGGACTATTGCTGAAGTAATTTTGGCTTTAAGTCAACCTCTTATTGGAAATAAAAAAGTACAACTTATCAATAATATTCCAGCTAATTTACCGCCAATAAATGCTGATGAAAATCGCTTACAACAAATTTTATATAATCTTGTGGGTAATGCTATTAAATTTACTGATATTGGAATTATAAAAATTTCAGCTAAAATAGTTGAAGAAAATAAATTAATGATTAGCGTTTATGATACTGGTATTGGCATTCCAGAAGAAAAACTAGAACGAATTTTTGAGGCATTTGAACAAGCTGACGGTTCCACTGCTCGTATTTATGGTGGCACTGGATTGGGTTTAGCAGTAACTCAACAGTTATTACATTTACATGACGGACGAATGACAGTTGAATCCAAAGTAGGAGTTGGTTCAACATTTAGTTTTAGTTTACCTATTTCAGAAGAAAAAATATCAGAGCAAGTAATTAATTCCAAATTGTCAGTTATCAGTCACCAATTAACAGATAATATAGAAATAATAAACAATGATTCACAGGCAGAATTTAGTATTTTAATTGTTGATGATGAACAAGTAAATCGACAAGTTTTAATTAATTACCTGTCATTACAAAATTATTTTTTACATCAAGTTGCATCTGGAATTGAGGCTTTAGAATATCTTAATCAAAAACAACCAGATCTAATTTTGTTAGATATAATGATGCCGCATATGAGTGGTTACGAAGTTACTAAAAAAATCCGAGAAAATTGGCAAGCTGATGAATTACCTATAATTTTATTAACTGCCAAGAATCAAGTAGCAGATTTAGTGGTAGGTTTAGAAAGCGGAGCTAATGATTATTTAACCAAACCAGTCTCTAAAGATGAATTATTAGCCCGTATTAGAACCCATATTAATATTTCACAACTTAAACAAGCCAGATTAGAAGCAGAACAAAAGTATCGCAATATTTTTGAAAATGCTATAGAAGGAATTTTTCAATGTACTCTTGATGGTCAATATTTAAGTGTTAATCCAGCCTGTATAAATATGTTTGGCTATAAATCTGCGGAACAAATGTATACTAGTATTAGTCAGAAATTATACGTTAATCCTCAACGGCGACTCGAATTTATCGAATTATTAAAAAGCAATTCTAACGTCCAAGATTTTGAATATCAGGCTCGTTGTTTAGATGGAAGCATAATTTGGGTTAAAGAAACCGTCCATGTAGTACGTAACGATACTGATGAAATTCAGTATTATGAAGGTATTGTGGAAAATATTACCGCACGCAAACAGGCAGAAGAACAATTGCGTTACGATGCTACTCACGACCAATTGACCGGTTTGTTAAATCGAAATTCATTTACCACAAGTTTAACTAACGCTATTGCCAAAGATAAAGCAAGATTTGCAGTACTATTTGTAGATTTAGATCGGTTTAAAATTGTCAATGATAGTATGGGGCATTTAATTGGTGATCAACTATTAACTGATATTGCGGAACGTTTAAGTAAAGAAGTAAACGATGATAATATAGTAGCCCGATTTGGTGGAGATGAGTTTGCACTAATATTTAAAAACATCTATGATTTGCCAACTTTAGAGCAAGATATTAACAATGTTTTACATAAGCTTAGTCAACCATATTTGTTAAAAGACGAAACATTTAATACTACTGCCAGTATTGGAATTGCATTAAGTAATTCAGAATACAAAAATGCTGATGAAATGTTGCGTGATGCTGATACTGCTATGTATGAAGCTAAAAAACAGGGTGGAGATAAATCAGTAATCTTTCAGCCTGGAATGCGAACTAGAATCGTTAACATGCTTAAAATGGAAGGAGATTTACGCAAAGCCTTAGAACGAGATGAATTGCTGGTATATTATCAACCAATAATTTCTTTAGAAACTCATAAATTAGTAGGTTTTGAAGCATTAGTACGCTGGCAACATCCACAACAAGGTTTAATATCACCTAATTCATTTATTCCACTAGCTGAGGAAACCGGTTTAATTAAGGAAATAGGATTATGGGTTTTTGAAACAGCTTGCTTACAACTTTATAATTGGCAACAACAATTTACTCATCATTCTAAATTGGGTATGAATATTAATGTTTCTCCAATTCAACTTAAACAACCAAATTTTATTTATCAAATTCAAGACATTATTAGTAAAAGCAACATAAAATCAAACACTTGTAGGATTGAGATCACTGAAAATACTATGATGCAAAACCCACAACTTGCATTAAAAACTCTTAATGATTTAAAAAAATTAGGAGTTTTATTATATATTGATGATTTTGGTACTGGTTATTCATCTTTAAGTTATTTGCAAAAATTTCCTATAGATGCTTTGAAAATTGACAAAAGCTTTATTAAAAATATTGATGCTTCTGCTAAATCTGCTCAAATTGTTAGTGCTATAATTGCCTTAGGTAAGTCATTTGATTTACGGATAGTGGCGGAAGGAACCGAGAATAAAATGCAAATTACTATGTTAAAAGCTGCTAATTGTCATAATGTACAAGGTTATTTTTTCTCTAAACCTAAGGATGCTAAAACTATAGAAAAATTTCTGTTAATGGACAAATTTGATATTTAGTTGCTAGTAGAATCCAAATTTGACTATTAAAAGATAATCCTATTCACATTAAAGTTTAAATTACACATATGAATAAAACTTCTCAAGCGTTTGATCAGGTTGCTAATATTTATGATCAATGGTCTAATCTTCAAACAACAATTGCTGAAGAATTACTAGAGCGGGTACAATGGCTAAAGATAAATCCGCAAAATATTTTAGATATTGGTACTGGAACTGGTAACTTAGCTAAAGGTTTAAGTCGACACTATGAAGATGCTAATATTTATGCTATAGATATTGCACCTCAAATGTTAAAACAAGCATATCAACAAATACCAACTCAACATTTTATCTGTGCTGATGCTGTCCAACTGCCAATTGCGAACGCTAGTATAGATTTATTAGTTTCTAATTTAATGTTGCAGTGGTGTGATGATATTCCAACAGTGTTTGCAGAATTTTCTAGGGTTTTGAAACCGAAAGGAGCTATATTTTTTTCTACTTTTGGGCCAGATACTTTACGAGAATTACGACGTAGTTGGGACGATGAAGTTGCTCATGTAAATAGCTTTTTAGATATGCATAATATTGGTGATGCTTTATTAGAGGCTAATTTAGCTGATCCAGTTATGGATGTGGATTGGTTTGAATTGACTTATAAGAAGGCTAAACATTTATTATTAGATTTAAAAAATATTGGCTCACATAATAATGCTAAACAATATAGACGTGGTTTATTAGGCAAAAATAAATTTAAAACTATGTTGGCGAACTATGAAAAATATCGTAATTCTGAAGGTTTGTTGCCGGCTACTTATGAAGTTATATATGGACATGCGTTGAGTAACCAATTATCATCTACTGATAACATTATACCTATCCATCAAATTTGATTAGATTGATAAGGGCAAACCAATTCGGTCTACCCTTAAATATTGAATTAGGCAATTTTTATAGCTTAATTAACCTTTAAAAACTTCATCAACATCAGTATCAGCTAAACTACGTGGCATAAATGGTAAGATTCTAACTGCCATTACAGTTAAAAATGCTGAAATAGCAATACCACTAACACCTAACATAATTTCCCAAATACTCGGCGTATAAGAATGCACTGCATTATCTATAAAGCTAGAACTAATAATTTCTTTGCCTGGGAATATTTCTAATGGATAAGCTTGTCCACCAATTATAATTACATATAATAAAGAAAACCCTCCTATAAGTGTCAACAAAGCTGCTGTTGTAATACTAGCTTTACTACGAGTAAAACGATCATGGTATAAAAGTAATAAAGGCAATATTGTTCCTAAGAACATATAACCACCCCAAAATAATACTGTGTAAATGCCTCCATTAGCTAAAATAAAATATTCAACTCCATGTCGACCAGTAAAATATAGGTGAGTCATATGATACACTAGCACAAAATAGAATACTCCAGCAATTAGGATTCCCAGTAATTTCTTGGGGCGAATTAAAATACCTTCTCCTAAAGAACATTTGGTTTCCCAACAATCTATTAATAATACTAATATAAATATTGCTAATCCTAAAGACAAAGATAAAGCAATAAATAGTGGAGCCATAATTGCTGTTTGGTATGCATCACGAGCTACTAAAAAACCAAAAATTGAACCAGTACCAGTAGTTAATATTAAACGCCAAGTAAACGCAATTAAACCAGCAGTAGGATAATAACGTTGCATACTCCTTTGCATCATGAACCACAAATACACAGTACAAACTAATAAAAATCCGTTATATAGTATGATATTCCATGCAAAAATAGATTTAAAATTATAAGAAGTCATGGCAACTACTAAACGATCTGGACGACCTAAATCTAACACTAATACGGATAAGCCACCAATCAGCAAAGTAATAGCAAGCAAAGCTGATAAACGGGCTAAAGGATGGTAAAAAATTTTGCGAAATACGGAACTAATTGATGCTACATTTAGTACACCAGACGCTGCTAAAATCAAAAAAATAGCAAAAACATGTGGTATTCCCCACACAATCTGATTATTCATTCCGGTAATAATATGACCATGATGTTCCATATTATAAGCTGCAAACAAACCTAATAATATAAAAAATACTGATACAATTATTCCACCATAAAAAGCAAAACTTTTACCTTCAATAATACAAAAAGTAACATTTTTCATAATTTACAATCCTTGATAACGTATCCCCGGATTTAGTTTTAGATCAGGTCGCAAGACAGAGCTACTCATCTCTTTCAATTTCTTGCTAATCTCACTATCTGGATCATTCATATCGCCATATATCATAGCTTGATGTCCTTTTGCTTCACAAGCTTCCACACACGCAGGATCTTTTCCAGTATCAATTCGATACACACAGAAGTTGCAAGATTCTACCGTGCCTTTACCGCGTGGTGAATGAGGTTTTTGATTTTCCAAAACTTCATGTACAAATGAACGAGCTTTGTAAGGACATGCCATCATACAATAACGACAACCAATACAAGTATGCCGATCAACTAATACAATACCATCGTCCCGTTTAAATGATGCTCCAGTCGGACACACATCTACACAAGGTGGATTTTCACAATGTTGACACATAACTGGCAGAGATGATTCTTTACCAGTTTGTCTATCACGTAAAGTAACTTTGCGGATCCAAACTGGCTTAACTTCAGCTGGAACGTTTTCAGTAAGACCATGTTCTTCAGTACAAGCATTTAAGCAAGCAGTACAATCATCAACGCATTTGTTGGTATCAATTAACATACCCCAACGAGTTGCAGATGTAACCGGTCTTTCGGCATTATGTGCTTGAGCAATACTGTATAACAACACGCCCGGAGCTATTGTGACAATAGCCGATTTTTTAAGAAAATCACGACGATTTTGAGTAGAAATGTTCATAAAAATGCAACAAATCCCTAGATGGGAAAAATTGCTGCCTCCTTAATAGATATAACCATCGGTAGCTGACATGCACCGTTCCGAGTCAGTTGAACGAACTGCCATGAAGCTATTGAATGGCATTCATTATGATTTAATACGAATTTATAAGCATAACTTAGGCGCAGGCCACTTGAGCTTTGTAAGCTCAGCAGTTGGCCTTAAGGATGGTGTTTAAAAATTCCTAGTTCCTAATATTGATTAGGATTCTATCCATTTTGTTAACAATTTCTCAATATTTTCTTTATTGAGTTCTTTCCTATCATTAGAACTATTCCATATTTCCCACTGATAGTTTTTACCTTTTGAAAAGAGTAATAACATAGTTTTATTATTACCACTATGCATAATATCTACTCTACCAATTGCACCTAATACATCAGTTTCAATGGGTTTGAATGCAATTTGATGTCCACCTACCATATTTACTTCAAGAGTTTCAACATCATAACTACCTAAACTATCATCTAATCTATTCATAGTAGTATTAAACACTATATGACTACTTTTAGAATGTTCAGATAACCAAGACTGTATTTTTTTATACATAACATCAATTTGCTGGAGCCAAATATTTCTTTGTTCTGCTTGGCTAGATGCTGTTTTACCAGTAGCTAATTTTTTGAGTTGATCTTTCAGTGGTACTTTAGCAGTTGGTTTTTCAGTTTTTTTCTCTACAGTGCTTGCTTTAGTTGCAGTTTTTTTCGCTACAGTGCTTGCTTTAGTTGCAGTTTTTTTCGCTACAGTGCTTGCTTTAGTTGCAGTTTTTTTCTCTATAGCATTTGCTTTAGTTGCAGTTTTTTTCTCTACAGATGTTGAATTTGTAGATACTTTAGATGTTGATTTATCTGCAGATGCTTTAACAGTAACTTTTGCTACAGGTTTTTTAGTTGTTTTTTTAGAAGTTTTTTCACTTCCAAAAACAATATCCCATGCCAATTTATCCTTATTTTTTGCCTCGAAATAGCCATGCTTTTCTACAAATTTGATAATTGGGTTGTTAAGAGTAATTTCCTCAAATTTTTTGAGATTTTCTAAGTTGTTTTCAAATGTACTAGCATCAGCTTGAACATTAAACACTTTTTCTTCACCCTCAAACATCTTAACCCCTTTACCAATTGGTTTAAAACCAAGAGCTTTCAGAGATTCTAAATAATCTTTAATTGCGGGTAAAATTTTAACATATACTTTTGCCGGCACATTGATCATCTTTTCCATACGTCTTATTCTAGTAAAAGTATGGAACTTTTCAATTTTTGTTTCAAAACGTTTGCGAGTTTGAGAAAAACCCCACAAAAATATTCCTTCATTATTAGGAAACTTGTTAGTATCCGGAACAACACATGAAAATCCGTTATTACGACGAAAACCATGTAGCTCAATTAATTCCTGAGCAAATTGTTCAACTTTTTCTTCTATCGTAGATGACATTATTTTCTCCAAATGAGAATTTATACAATGATGTTGATGTGGAAAGAAAACCTTTTTAATTATTTATATATAGCTTTATAAAACATAAAGATTTTTTGTTTCCACATATCAAGTTTATGTCATATGGTAAAGACAAACAAGTAGTAATGCAAGCAAATTTTATGTTTATAGCAAATTTTTTTCAAAAAAACTTAAAAATATGATAGCTAATCAGATTGTACTGGCCCCATATCGGAACTGAAAGATTCCTGTGGTTGGCTAGTATGGCATTGAAAACAATCAACATTTACTGCTGCATAACTATGACAACTACGACAAAAATGTTCTGAACCTTTATGGACATTTGGATAATTTCCAGATTCATCAGCTGTTACATGACAGTTAATACATGCTACTAAGTTATATTGTATAGCACGTATCCCACGCCGCGTAGTATCATTCCGGTAATGTTTAAGAAATGTTCCGTGCTGCCGACGCATTATATCAGTTGGTTCAATACATGACTGTTCCGCAGAAAAATTTTGTTTAGCTTTTGGTATCTCTGGCATAGGCACTTCTCCAGATGCTCCAACAACAGTTGTAACTAATAGCAGTCCAAAACCAAGCTTCCTCAAATTTTTTAATATTTTCATATTTTTACTCTAATAGCAGGGTAATTTCTTACCCTACAAATTCAAATGAGGTTACTCCCCAAGGCCCATATTAATATAACCAGTAGGACAAACATCTGAACAAATATGACAACCTATACAACGATTATAGTCGGTATAGACATAACGTCCAGTAGTAGCTTCTTTTTTTGGAGTACGTTTTACTGCTTCTTGTGGACAGTATAAAACACAGTTATCACACTCAAAACACAATCCACAACTCATACAACGTTTAGCTTCATCTTGAGTATGTTCAGTATTCAGACCGTTCATACGTTCGCCAAAATGTCCCAACACCTCATTGGCTGAAACTGGTTTATCTTCACGTATATTACGAGCTGTATATCCAAAATAACCCAAG
This sequence comes from Thioploca sp., assembly GCA_030627125.1. Taxonomy (GTDB): domain Bacteria; phylum Pseudomonadota; class Gammaproteobacteria; order Beggiatoales; family Beggiatoaceae; genus DRQV01. Next base: position 28,531 of record DAOUSR010000003.1, on the reverse strand, counting down.
AACAGAGCATCAGGCGAAATTACTTCATTAAAAGAACGATCTTCATAATTATGTACTGCATAATTAGCTTCTGAAGTACCACGTAAGTTCTCTTCTTTAGCTACAAAATCTTCTGGAGATAAACTAGTTTCACTTAACTTGGATAATAAATTAAAATGATGTACATCTACCTTTGGACGTTTATCTTGGTCTGACTGGTTTAAATAGCTATCAATTGTATTCGCAACAATAGAACCATGTCCAATTGCAGTAGTTAGCAAATGCGGTCTGATAATATCACCAGCTACAAAATGACCTGGACGACCTTTAACTTGATAAAATGGATCGGCATCAATAAACCCTCGGCCATTATCCAATTCTTCTAGCCCATCTTTTAAATTACCAAATTGGCCAATCGCAGAAACGATTAAATCAGCTTCAATTTCATATTCAGTGCCATCAATTTTAGTAGGAATTCCTCTATTATCAATAGTACATTTTGCCATTTTAAGGCCAGTGGCTAGACCGTTAGCATCCAACATTACTTCAGTTGGCATAACTCCAGCTTGAATATCAATACCTTCGCGGATAGCATCTTGCACTTCATGTTCAGCCGCAGTCATTTGCTCAATTGGGAATAACGAAGTTAAAGTAACTTCGGCTCCTTCTTTAGCCCCTAATTCTGCAACATCGTAAGCAACATAACCAATTATCGAACCATCAGAAGCATTATCCTGAGCAGTGTTTTTGACTTGGTCTGCTGGAATATGGCTATAACCTAAACGGCGTGCTACTGAAGCTACGTCAATTGAGGTATCACCACCACCAACTACAATAATTCGTTTTGGAACATGATGGACTTTTTCTTGGTTAAATTCGCCTAAAAAGTCAACTCCTGTAATACAGTTAGGAGCATCAGAACCTTGTGCTGGTAAAGGCCGACCAGATTTACAACCAATCGCCCATAATACGGCATCAAATTCTTTTTCCAAATCAGCAATACTAATATCTTTGCCTACTTTGGTATTTAACCGTACATCAACTTCCATATCAGTAATACGTTTGATTTCACCAGCCAACATATCACGAGGAGTTCTGTAACCAGGAATACCATACATCATCATACCACCAAGACTAGCATGGTCATCGAAAACGGTACAAGCATGTCCAAATCGGCGTAATTGATAAGCAGCAGATAAACCAGCCGGGCCACCACCAATTATGGCAACTTTTTTACCAGTATCTTCACCAGCAGGAGCTAATTTATAACCTTTTTCTAATGCGGTATCACCAATAAATTGTTCCACTGCATTAATGCCAACGAAATCTTCTAATTTATTTCGATTGCAACCACTTTGACAAGGTGCTGGACAGACTCGTCCCATTACTGATGGAAACGGATTTGCATCAGTAGAACGCTGAAATGCGTATTCTTGCCAATCCATATCTTGTGGTGCTTTTTCGTTTTCACGGACTATTGCTAACCAACCACGTATGTCTTCACCTGACGGACAACTGCCCTGACAAGGTGGAGTACGATGTACATAAGTTGGGCATTTATAACTCCAACTAGCTTGAAATATATTATCTTTCGGAGCTATATTTGTGCTATCACCATCTTTATATCTACGAAAAGAAAGCTTGTTTTCGGATGTCGTCTGCTCAGACATCTTACCTCCTAATTTAACTGAGTAAAATTGATTAGCCTGGAGTTTTAACATCAGTAGTTAATACAATGGCATCACCGACTAATTGATGAACACTGATAATTGCGTCCATTTCAAAACCATAATAAGGTAAAACTTTAGCAAATTGAGTCTTACAAATTGCACAAATTGCGGCCATATGAGTTACACCATGATCATCAACAACTTGTTTAAGAGCTTCCATACGTGGCAAAGCACCCTTAACCCTGAGTTCCATTAAATCATCGGTCAATAGTCCACCGCCACCACCACAACAATAAGTCTGATCCTTAATAGTATCAGGTTCCATGTCATAATAGTGATTGCAACATGCTTTGATAATTTCTCTAGGAATCTCAAACTGACCACCCGGTTTATCACCCATGCGAGTTGCTCGGGCTACATTACAGGAGTCATGGAAGGTTAATCGCCGATGATCATTGGCTGATTTATCTAGTTTAATTACACCTTTTTGAATTAAATCATAGGTATATTCACAGATATGTTGTGGAATTGGATAACGGGTATCTAGAAACTCAAAAGGTCCAACTAGAGTATTTAAGAAACTATATCCTACCCGCCAAGCATGACCACATTCGCCAAAAATAATTCGTTTAACTTTTAATTTTATTGCCGCTTCACGGATTCGTAGTGCAACTTTACGCATGTTTTCATAACTACCGATAAACATACCAAAGTTAGCAGCTTCAGAAGCATAGGAGCTTATAGTCCAAGAAGCACCAGCCTGATGGAAAACTTTAGCATAACCGATCAAACCATCAATATGTGGTTCCGCAAAGAAATCCGCAGATGGAGTGATTAATAAGATATCGGCCCCTTCTACGTCTAAAGGCATCTTAATATCTATACCAGTCTCATCCTTCATGTCCTCTTCCAAACCTTCTAAAGTATTGGCTAAGGCTGGTTTTGGTAGACCTAAATTATTCCCAATTTTATATATTTTAGGTATAATTTCATTACAATATTTTTGACCCAAACCAACTGTATCGAGGATTTCTCTAGCTGCCATTGAGATTTCAGCAGTATCTATTCCAATAGGACAAAATACTGAACAGCGACGGCACTGAGAGCATTGATGAAAATAGTTATACCAGTCATCTAACACATCTTTAGTTAGGTCTTTAGCTCCTACCAATTTTGGAAACAATTTCCCAGATAAAGTAAAATGCCGCCGATAAACTTGTCTAAATAAATCTTGCCGAGCTACTGGCATATTTTTGGGATCATTAGTACCAATCATATAATGGCATTTATCAGTACAAGCTCCACATTTCATGCAAGAATCTAAAAAAACTCGTAATGAACGATATTTTTTCAGCAATTCTCCCATCTTATCGATAGCGACATCATGCCAATCATCTATCAATTCACCCGGAAAACCCAGAGCTTCTTGCATATCTGGTTTAGCTTTAAAAGGACCATTACCTTTCATAACTCCTGGTTTTAAAACCGGTACAGTTGGATAAGGTCTAAATTCAGGTATATCAAATTTTACTTTTTTTGCCATTAGACCCTCCTATTCAGACGTAGTTGATGCTGGTGAAGTTTCAAATTCCTTTACCGCCCAAGGTGCGACATGGCGTTTTTCACGAGGATTGTCAACTTGGTTACGAGTAGGACTAAAAAATACGCCCGGTACGTGTAATAGTTTGCTAAACGGGAATACAATCATCAATAGAATTACCGCAGTTAAGTGAACTAATAACATTGTATCAGTAGGTATAGTTTGCCAATTAAAAAAGTTAAAATTTAATACACTTAACATAAAAGCTTTAAACTGTATAATATCAGTATGAGTAACGAAACTTATTAGAGTTCCACTAATTCCAATTGCCAGCAGTAAAAATAACATTAAATAATCGGATGGAGTACTGATATAACAAATTCGTGCTACAAACATACGTCTTGCTAATAATGCAAACAGTCCGAATAACATTGCAAAACTACCGTATTTACCAAATGGTTGAGCTAAAGCAACTATAGCCCAAACTGGGTCAATGAAATAACGTAAATGCCGAATCAAAACTATCCATAAAGCGAGATGGAATATTAAGGCAAATAACCAAATCCATTTGTTGGAACGAAACAAACTTTTAAATATTGTAACTTCCAATAGGAGCCGTACTACAACACCACTAGTGGTTACAGGAGCTGGTGTAGTTGGTATTTTTAACGGTGCTGGTGTAACAGCATATTGATAAACTTTATGCCCTCCAAATACTAAAAATATGAGGGTAGCTACATAAAACGAAATGGCGTAAAACGCCGTCCAAAATTCCATAAGTGCGTCTCCTACACCCAAGCCCCATTTGGGGAAGAGTTGATTTTACTAGTAATTTCTGATATGTGTATTATCAATTTGTAATCATTAACTTTAAAATTAATAATACACAAAATTCATCTTAATTGGAAATTGGAGTCCAAAATAACTTGGAACTCCGAGTAGGATTTAGACGCAACCAGTTGGTTTAGGCAATCCGGCAAACCGGCAAGCTTGTTTAGCTGGGCCATAAGGAAATAACTCATATAGGTATTTACTATTACCTTTTTCTGGTCCTAGTTTTTTACCGATAGCTTTGGTAAGTACTCGCACAGCTGGAGCAATCTGATATTCTTCATAATATTCACGTAGGAAATTAATTACTTCCCAATGACTATCAGTAAGTTCTAGTTCGTCTTGAGCAGACAAAATTTTAGCTGCATCTGCAGTCCATTCATTTAAGTTGACTAAATAACCCTCTTCATCAACTTCTACGGACTTGCCATTAACATCAATACTTGCCACGATATATATCCTCCAATGAGAATGATTTAAATGTAAATTTAATAGAATTTATTGGCTATAGCCAAGATTGTACTCTTTCACTTTCTGTTACCAAATCAACAAAACCTGCATAATCAACAGTGTTTACACCAGCAATTAAATTTTCAGTTTTCATACCACGAGCTTCAAAATCTGGTAATAAAACGTGAACTTTGCAATTCTGCATGGCTTTAATAAGCATAGCTTCAAACTTAGTACCTTTAGAAGCAGCATAAACACCATCTTCAAACAATAAAACGCTATGCCCAGAACGAGCTAAACGTAAACAAGTTTCTAACGAATTAGCCTCAAAGGGCGATTTATTCACAGTATGTAGTGTCATATCTACCTCTTAGAAACTTAATACTACATCTTGTTGTTCCATTAAAGCAGCCAACTCTTCACTATTTACTAGTGAAATTGAAGGCTTCTTCGCATAATTATCGTTTTCATCTTCCCAAGTAAGATTCATCAGATCATCCAAAGTCAAACCACGTTCCTCTAAGGAATCTTTATCCACGTATATTTTACTAATATCGTAGTCGCCCAAAGCGTTATAGGTTGGTGAAAAATTTTTCATACCTATGCCATCAGTAGCTTGATTTTTCTTGAGCTGATAAACTCCATCATCGATGAATGCTAAACTCACATCTTGTTCAAACGCCGCTCCAATCAACACTACTTCCAACGATTCTAACGCATAGATAGAACCATAAGGAGCTCTACGATTGACATACAAGAATTTTTTTATTACACCGCTTTCTTCCATATTATCAATCTCCAAATACTACCAAACGTTCGGCTTGAATGCCAGCTTCAATAAGTTGACCTAAACCAGAAATCCGAAATCCTTCAGCAATATTATTAGCATCTTTACCATTACGTTTAGCTTCATTTTCATCTAATAAGCCACGTCGTTGGGCAGCTGCTATACATACCACTAAATCAAGGTCATATTGTTTTGATAATTCAGACCAGCGATTAACAACATTACGGTCATCTTGAGGCGGAACGGTTAAACGAGTAGCGTTATTCACCCCATCGTGATAAAAAAACACTCGAAAAATTTCATGGCCTTTTTCTAAAGCTGCTTTAGTGAAATTATAAGCAGAATCAGAAGCTTGATGTTGATAAGGACCTTCACTAACCATTATTCCCAACTTCATCAAAATTTCTCCTTTAGAAATGGATATGAGCCGACGCATTCAAGCTATTACGTGCTCCACGCCAGTTATCAACATGATATTTAGTAAATGGTAATTCAGTCAATTCAAAGAAACGCGGCCAACCAATCCGTTCAACCCAATCTCCAATCCGTTCCCAATCTTTAGCATCTTGTTTATATACTTTAAGGATTTTTTTGACAACGGCAGCAACTTCTGGCCAACGAGGAGGATTATTAGGAATACCAGCAGCAACTAACTTGTGAAAAGTAGGTTTGCTTCTTGCATTAGATTGATTACCACCAACCCAGATAGCAATTTTAGAATGTTCTGGATCATTGATTTGCATTGGTGGACATGGTGGAAAACAAGCTCCACAACAAACACATTTTTTTTCATCAACTTCAAGCGAAGGCTTGCCATTAACCAATGCTGGACGAATAGCGGCAACTGGACATCTAGCTACTACAGTTGGGCGTTCACAAACATTAGCAACTAAGTCATGATTAATCTTAGGCGGTTTAGTATGCTGAATATTAATTGCTATATCGCCTTGCCCACCACAGTTAATTTGGCAACAAGAAGTTGTCATGTGAACCCGATTGGGCATATTTTCATTGATAAATTCATCATGCAATTCATCCATCAATGATTTAACTACACCAGACGCATCTGTACCTGGAATATCGCAGTGTAACCAACCTTGAGTATGAGAAATCATGGTTACGGAAGGGCCAGTACCACCGACTGGGAATCCTTCAGCGGTTAATTTATCAACTAAAGGTTTGACTTTAGCTTCACTATTAACCATAAATTCGATATTACTACGGATGGTAAAACGTACATACCCATCAGCAAAATCATCAGCAATATCAGATAATTTGCGAATAGTATAAACATCCATTTGTCTTTGAGTACCAGCACGTACAGTCCAAACTTTTTCTCCACTTTTGGCTGTGTGACAAAGTACACCCGGACGTGGGCGTTCATGATGTTTCCAAGCACCATAGTTGCGGGCCATAGTTGGGTGCATGTATTGGAATGGGTCAGGCACCCCGCTTTCTATAGGCATCCGTGGTGGCATAAACAACCTCCTAAAAAGTTAATATAATAGTTAAAGTTTAAGCAGCTTTACGGTCCTGCCATTTTTGGGCTTCTTGATCCCAATCGTCCATTCTAATATAAGAACTTTGACGTGGTTGGGAAATCATATTAGGATCAACTTCTAAACCAATTCCTTCTATGAATTCAACCAGACCAATTCTTTCAATCATTTCACCAGTACGCTCATGTTCTAAAGCATTTTCAGCAAAGAATTCAATGGTGTTACCAGCAATTTCATTCAACTTATCGTAATCATCTTCGGTTTCTAACTTCATAAATGGTACCACAACAGTACCCATTAAGTCACCGATTTTTAAAGTACGTTTACCACCCATCAGAATTGTTACACCTTTATCATCACCAACCGATAAAGCTTTAGTCATTACGTTAATGCAATGCATACAACGCACACAACTCCGATTATCAACATCTAAACTGTTATCATCATTGAGCGATAACGCATTAGTAGGACAACGAGAAATTACGCTATCAACTACATATTTTCGACCTTTTTCAGCAACGAATGCCTTAACTTCATCTTGGTCGACTTTCATATCGTCACGCCAAGTACCAATGATTGCCATGTCAGCTCTAGTGATTGAATTCATACAATCATTAGGGCAACCAGACACCTTAAATTTAAACTTGTAAGGCAGGGCTGGACGATGCATATCATCAATATAGGTGTTTACTAACATCCGTAATGTTTTCTGTTCATTAGTACAGGATTGTTCACAACGAGCCGCACCTACACATGACATACCAGTACGAACTGCTGGACCAGCACCACCCATATCAAATCCCATTTCATTTAATTCATCAAAACAGGGTTGAATATTATCACTGGTAGTACCTTGTAGCATAATATCGCCACTTTGACCGTGTAAAGCTATCAAACCAGAACCGTGTTTTTCCCAAACATCACAAAAATCACGCAACAGTTTGGTAGTATAATGCATTCCCGGTGGTGGCATAATGCGTAAAGTATGGAATTCTTTAGATTCTGGATAGTCTTTTGCAACTTCAGAAAAACGTGGAATAACTCCACCACCATAACCGATAACGCCTACAGTGCCGCCTTTCCAATAACCTTTACGGGTTTTATAAGAATGTTCTAATTGACCCAGCAGGTCAACCATCATACCTTGATAAGGTTTACCTTCATCTGTAGCAAGACGCTTAATGCCAGTGATAAAGCTAGGCCAAGGCCCGCTTTCCAACTCATCTAGCATCGGAGTACTATGCATTGGTTTACCCATTTTTAACAAGCTCCTTTAAAGATTAATAGAAAATATTGTTTTTCAGTATATCATAAAATACTAATTTAGTAATATACAGTAAAATTAATTTTTTTATTCAACAAAAATTTTATCAGATAAAGTTAAAATTAAGTAATTTTTTTAGCAAATATAGCATTTGTAATGTACTATTATAACAATAACTGATAGTAAACAGATATATTATGGATCAAGAAATCTTAATTTCTATTACTTCTACTATAACTAAAATAGCAATAATAGAGAATAGCATATTAACAGAAATAATAATTGAAAGAAATAATAATATTAGCTTAGTTGGAAATATATATAAAGGCCGAATTACCAGAATGTTGCCAGGTATGAAAGCAGCTTTTGTAAACATTGGTTTAAAACAACCAGCATTTTTACAAAGTAATTCATCAACTCACCAAGGTCAAACTTTGCTAGTACAAGTTACTAAAGAACCAATAGGAACCAAACAAGCACGTTTAACCACTAAACTTTCTATTCCTTCACGTTATTTGATACTTTTACCATATTCTTCTAATTTGGTCAAAATTTCTAGCCGTATAAAATCTCCTGAAGAACGTCAACGCTTAGAAACTATATTTTTATCAAATATTTCTAAATACGGATTGATTATCCGCACTGCTGCTGAAGGAATTCCAGATAAATTATTACTTGACGATTTAGAATTTTTATATAATCTATGGCAAGATATTCAAGATGCAAGGATTAATTCATTAATTTATAAAGAATTACCAATATACTTACAAACTATTCGTGATTTAGTAAAGTCTTCATCCTGCAAAATCAAAATCGATTCATCTACAGTTTTTCAGGAAATAACCAAGTTTGCTAACCAATTTATTCCTAAATTAGTGCCGAATATCGAATATTATTCTGCAAAGCGTTCTCTGTTCGAATTATATTCTATCAATATTAACAAGTTTTTAGAACCAAAAGTTATGCTTGATTCTGGTGGTTATATAATTATCGAATCAACCGAAGCTATGACTACAATTGATGTAAATACTGGTTCTTATATAGGTAAAAATGATCTCGCAGAAACTTTATTTAAAACTAATTTAGAAGCAGCTACTACGATATCACGTGAATTACAGTTACGCAATATAAGTGGCATAATTATCATAGATTTTATTGATATGCAAACAACAGTGCATAAACAACAAATTTTAGATGCTTTAAGACAGGGTTTTGCCAATGATTATGTTAAGATTAGTGAAATTTCTACATTGGGATTAGTGCAGATGACTAGAAAACGCACTCATGATAGCTTAGAACAGGTATTGTGTAAAAATTGTCCAACTTGTGAAGGTCGAGGGTTGGTGATGAAATAATTGCATTAGCGGAGAATTTTATGTGGTAAATATATAGCATTTCTCACCCGAATGAATTATATCAATTTAAATTAAGAACTTGATATTTATATCGAATTTCATTAAGAATTGCTATATATTAGTACTTATGATTATCAATGAATACGAAAAGTAAATTGAATGATAATAGAACAGATTGCAACAAATAATAAAAAAACTATTTCTACTGAATGCAACCAGTCTGGGCCAATAGTAATATACTTGTTTTGAGGTAAAGCAATATCAATTTGTTCTAAAGGAGAATTTTCAGGAATATAACCGAGCGGATTGCCAAACAATGAATTCCACCACTGCTGTTTATGTAAAATTGGAACTGTTGCAGTCATTGGGAAAGTAATGATGTTATTACCTTTAGAATCAACTAATTGTTCACTATTTGTTGGCCAAGTAAGTTGCCATTTACCATCTTCAATTTTATTTGCGTTCCATTGTAATGTTGCTGTAGCTGGAGATATTGTTATTTCTACTGTTTCCCCAGCAGCAGGCAAATTATAATTATAGGCTGTTCCTAACCAAACTAACAGAAAAAGCACTGGCAATGAAGCAAGAACTGCTGGAACTAAAGTTAAACCAATTTGTTTTCCAGATAACTTTAATGATTTACTTATTAATATCCAAGCTCCACTAAACTCACCATCGAAATCATTCAAAGCTTTCCTAGTTGTAGCAATTTCAATTTTTAATGCCGAAAGTTTTTCTTGGGAAGATAATAATACATACAATCCCATTGAAATAACAGAACCAACAATTCCCCAGAAAACTAATTTTAACATTGGGGATAAAACACTGCTTAATATCACAGTATCAAACCAAGAAAAAATAGGTGATGGTATATCGAAAAAACCCATATAATTTTACTCAAAATATAGGTAGTATAAGCGAAGCATCATACACAAATATAATAACTACGCTTAATCCACCTTTTAGGATAGGATAACTTCCACTTAAAATATAACAATTACCAAAAATTATTTATTATCAGTATTTTCAGATGCTGTATCTTGAACATCTGCTTCCGCAGTTTTTTTGCCTCTTATTTTTCTGATTAAAGCTCGTATTGGCCAAAATAAAATAATCGCTAAAGCAGTTACTATTGCAACTACTAGCCCAATTAAAGAACCAATCAAAGTTAATCCAGCACCAGGCCCAACATATGCCATTGCTGTTTCAGTAAATGCCATTGCAAAAATTATAATTGCTAATTTTTTAACACTTGTTTTCATATTATATTCCTAAAAAATTAAGCTAATTTTATCAATTAGGCTTAGTAAATTCAAATTTCAAAGAATCTGGATTAATCCGTTGCCCCCAACTAACAATCGCTAAAAAGTTTGCGTCATTGGGGCTGCGAAATGGGCTGATAAATTCCCAGACGATTTCTTTCTCTGGAGTAACTTCAAATATACGTCCTTGATAAGACTCAGTAATAAGTGTATTACCATTCGTCAATCTTTGCTGCGAACCTTTACCAAGAGTTCTAACAATATTGCGTTCATCACCAGTATATTGCCAAACAATTTCCATTGTCAAAGGATTAAATTCTATAATTCTAGAATAGCCACCTTTGCCATAATAACCCTGATTATCAAATATTAACATATTACCGTTAGGGAGAAAATCTGGATCATGTTGCCTATGCCAATATCCTTTGATAGCCCACACTACTTTCTCCGTATCTGGATCGATAGCTGCTATCACATCTAAATTTCTTATCGAAATTAACAGTTGACCCGGTTGTAAAAATGGAAATTTAGCAGCCATTTGTTCATCAAGTACATCAATATTATTAGTATGCCAAGGGTCCCATTTTACACTGATTTCTCCTAATGTATATAATAGTTCCTTAAAATCAGTATTATAAAATGCTTTAGTAATTGAAATCTGTTTTAATTCTTGTCCATCGGCAGATAAAATAGCAATTCCATCTTCCAATAATGGTGGTTCCAAATTAATTTCAGGTACTTTTTCTGTAGTAAAATTATGAATTAAGGCATATATCTTGCCATCATTGCCAACATTAACGTCGTGATGTACATTTTCTGCATATTTCCACAATAAATTAGAATCTTTATCCAGTTTAATAAGCCCGTATCCATAAGGAGTATCGCCATGTACTTCATAAGTTGCTAATAAGTCACCATTTGGATATAGATGAGCTTTTCGCCAATAGATAAAATCTTCCGGCAGGGGCATATTTATGTGTGGCGGATTATCCCAAACTTGAGAAAATGAAAATTGCCATTCATGGACGATTTCACCATCCATCGCTATTAAAAAGGCTTTTTGAGCGTGACCGGAAGTGAATAAGGTAAGACCATTGTCGGCTTTATCTTGATTATATTTAAAAATTCCGCTTTCTAAATAACGAGTCCTTGGAAATAACTTTCTATCGTCATATTTGCTACGTGGTTTAACTTTTTCCTGCAACGCTTTAGCAGATCGATAAGCATCTCGAAAGAGAGGGAATGGCCATAACTCCATTTTATAAGCAACCATTCCATAAACCATGCCCATAAAAAGCAGAGAGATAAATAATGCTACAAAAAATAGCTTTTGTCCTATGTTATTCATGTGTTTTTCCTAAAAGTTATATATTTTAGATTCAGTACAATTGTAGGCGGATAGAGTTATAGCAATTTTTAATGAATTTCAAGATAAATATCAAGTTCTTAATTTGGATTTATATAACACATTCAAATTGTTGGGTTAAGATTGCGTATAACCCAACTGACTATTATATTTAACTTGATAATTTATTCTTCCAATTCTAAACTTTCAATTTCCACCACTTTTATTATATGGTGTTTATTTATAATATGATGGTTATTTTCATAATCTGACAATACAATGAAATCTTTATTGTGGTTATTTAAAGTATCTGAAAGTCGGGATGTCCGTTCAATAACTAACGTACCTTTTAAAATTGAACCATCAATTAAAGTCATTACTACATGAGTATCTTTACGTGTTAGTGACATTTTTTTTACTCCAATTGCTTCATTCAAGTGGTATCTCCTATCAATGTCAAGGCTTGTTGAATCCTTTTTACACAACGGGTTTGGCCGATCAATTCCACGGTAACATCAATTGGCGGAGATACATTTCCACCAGTTACAGCTACTCGCAATGGTTGAGCTATTTTTCCTAACTTGATTTCGTATTGTTCAGCTACAGCGTGAATTATAGAATGAATAGTTTCTGCCTGCCAATCTTTCAGGTTTTCTAGTCGGTCGCATAAATCAGTCAATGCTGCACGAATAGTTGGTTTTAGGTTCTTTTTCACCGATTTTTCATCGTATTGAACCGTATCTCCGAAAAAATAACTACTACTTTGAGCCATTTCTTGCAAAGTCTTAGCTCGTTCTGCCAGTACGGTAACAATTTTTGCTAACTCTGGCCCTTGCGTAGTATCTGTTTGTAACTGATTATATTGCTCATGCAAAAATATTGCCAATTCATTAGGGTCACTATTCTTAATATAATGTTGATTTAACCATTGGAGTTTTTCGGTGTTAAAGGCTGCTGGGGAACCATTTATATTACTAATATCAAATAAATCAATCATTTCTTGTATAGAAAAAATTTCTTGATCGCCAGCCGACCAACCCAAACGTACCAGATAATTCAATAAAGCTTCTGGCAAATAACCTAACTGTCGATAGTTTGTCACACTAACTGCACCATGTCGTTTAGACAATCGTTGGCCATCATCGCCTAAAATCATTGGTACATGAGCGTATTGAGGGATAGTTGCGTTCAGAGCTTGCAAAATATTGATCTGGCGAGGAGTATTGTTTAAATGGTCATCACCACGAATTACGTGAGAAATTTGCATATCCCAATCGTCTACTACCACCGTTAAATTATAGGTTGGAGTTCCATCAGCCCGAGCAAGAATCAAATCATCCAGTTCAGTATTGTTAAATATCACGTTACCTTTAATTAAATCCCGCACCACAACCTCTCCAACTTCAGGATTTTTAAATCGAATCACTGGTTTTATATCAGTATCTGGTGGACTGGTTAAATGGCGACATTTTCCATTATAACGAGGTTTTTGTTTGTTAGAGCGTTGTTCATTCCGTACTGTTTCTAAATGTTCTTTGGAGCAGTAGCAATAATAGGCTTTGCCTTCGGCTAATAATTGTTCGATTACTTGTTTATAGCGGTCAAAATGTTGAGTTTGGTAAAATGGCCCTTCATCTGCATCTAAACCAAGCCATTTCATACCGTCAAGGATTGCGTTAACAGATTCTTCGGTGGAACGTTCTCGATCGGTATCTTCAATGCGAAGGATAAATTGGCCACCATGTTTGCGGGCGTACAACCATGAAAATAATGCGGTACGAACTCCACCGACATGTAAATATCCAGTTGGACTAGGGGCGAAACGGGTACGAATTGTCATATTATTATGGCTTGGAATATAATTGATTATTTGTAACTACCTAACTATACCAACTTTTTTCGTTTATAAATAATAATAGAGTTAATTTATAAAACTCATAAACTGACTCTATATCGATAAATATCATATATTTATTACATTAGAAATGTGGCATTAGACTAAATTTACCACTTACTTATAAATCTTATAAAAAGTTGGCGTGGGTATGGTAGATAGTTACGATTATTTAATATTATCGCTTATAGCAATATATCGGACAGTTTTAAGTAATGAAATGAAAGAGATAATCCCAACTTGTGAAATAATAGAATTATCAAAAGAAAATTATCAAGAACAAGAAAGGATTCTCATGAACATATTAGAAACTGTTTTAGTTAAAATGTCAAATATAAACAAAGCTCAAAGAAATTTTATGGTAGCATTATTGATGAACTTAATGCGTTTACGAGGCAAAGCTAATTATCGTAATTTGAGTCGTTATAGCGATTATCATGAAAAGAGTTATTCATGTTGGTTCAAACGTGATTTTGACTTCATAGAATTTAATAGGTTAAATGTGAATTAAGAGCTATTATTTTAAAAATCATGCCATTAAAATTGTAATTTTAGAGATTTTTAACAGATAAATTTGTAAGTGGTTGTTTTTAAAATATACATATCATGAGGATAACACCATTCTTGAGCCACCTATAGGTCGGTCTCCAAGATTAAGAGATAAGGTGTATGACGCTATTACTTATGTACCCTATCAAATCGTAATTTATCAATCAAACATATACGGCTTACGAGTTTGGAAAAGTGTAGCAAGGGCGGGAACGTCTCAGCAGGATAACGATCGCCGGCACGAGGTACGATCGTCCGTGTGCAAGGCTTTGTTATACATTGTTAGCATTTCGTACTTTTTTTGTTCTTTCAGGTCTTTCATCAAAGACACCTGTTGAAATTATTGTTTTGATTAAAACGTCAATAACTGGAACAGAAACACTATTCCCAATTAGTTTCATCCATCTTGCTCTTGATTCTGGCAGTTTAAAATCCTTTGGAAATCCTTGAATCTGACAAGCTTCTTCTTTAGTTATTTTTCTATAGTTGTTTGGGAAATATACTTTCTCCAAAAACTGTCTTTTATAATCTTCATGGTCAGTATATTCAAGATTTTTCAATGAAACTATAATCATTAGTGTCACTCGCAACTAGAGTAGGGAATACATCTGAAGTTGGCATAAAAATTCTATTTACTCCATTCAGACCGCTACTTATTTTTGCATTCTTAAATTCATATCGTTCTTCAACGCATTTTATCAAACCTTTCTCAATTAGGCTATTAAGAGCATCTGTAATTGAAATATGTTTTATTTTTAAACTCCTTTCAGTTTTTAGGTTATCTACAATTAGGAGGTTGTCATTGGTCAGGTTTAAAACTTTTTTTCGTTTTCATCTAACTGTCTGTCTTTAAAACCTAATATTTCAAACCTATACTCAATTTTTTTCAAAATCGATAGTTCGATTAATTCATCTAGTTCTACTTGATTAATACTTGAGTCTAAAGACTGAAACTGTTTTAATGACAATGGATTGCCGTCTAAAAGTCCAAAATGACTTTTTCGTCTATTTCTAAGCAGAAGTAAACAGATTTCTTTTTGTCTTTCTGTTGTATCACTAATATCCCATGAATGAATTGTAGTATGACCATTTCTTAAATCATTGAAAAGAAAATAATCATTGAACCCATTTTTGCTTGAAAGACTCATCTGTCTTTGTTGTATTGGATTACCAAACAAATCCTTTTGAATAATTTCATTCTCTTTATTCGGTATTTCTAATCCTAGAATATTTGCTAGAGTTGTTCGTTGGTCAACATGATTTGGTAATAAGAATTGGTCGAAGTATTTTTTTTCTCTAAAACCAATGATATAAACCCTTATTCTGTTTTGAGCAACGCCGTAATCATGAGAATTTATCACGTAGTAGTTAGCGTAATACCCTGCTTCTTTAATTCTGTCTAAAATATATTGAAGTGCTTTTTTATTTCTTGGGTCAACAAGTCCTTTAACGTTTTCAAAAATGAATGCTTTTGGCTTAGATTGGTTTAATAAGAATATAGTGTCGTTCCACAGTTGCCCCCTATCATCATCAAATCCTAGGTTTCTACCTGCAATTGACCAACTTTGGCAAGGTACACCTGCCGTCAAAATATCATGTTCTGGGAGTTCTTTGATTTTTGTAATATCGCCAAAATTCAAATTTGGACTAACATTATAATTATCACAGTATGCAAAGATTGCGTCTTTATTTATTTCGCCAAATCCAAGACAGTTTCCAGCATTTGAATTTAGAGCCATTTTGAAACCGCCAATGCCCGCAAATAAATCTATGAATGTAAATTTACTCATCTCTATAAATTATTGAAGTATTGATTTATCAAAACTTTAAGGAGGTTCAATGCCTAAAAATTCACGATAAATTCTTTCTCTGTACTCTTTCCCCAATGAATTGATTTCAGAAATGAAATTTCTATAAGTCCCTTTACCGCCTATTAAATCCCAAAATTCATTGCCAGGAGTTTAAACATTTTTTCTTTGCTAACTTTAGTTTGGTCGCTGTTTGGTAAAGGAGCTTTAATTTCAAAAGCATATTTCTTTTTAGTCTTTTTGCTTTCGATAAATATATCGCAAACCACACTTGTTGGAATTGGTTTACCACCACCTTCTAAAATGTATTTCAATTCTACATCCCAATCTGGTTTTTGCTTATCCATCCCTTTTTTCTTATGTTCAAGTCTGTTTAATATTTCTTGTATTCTCCTAAGTCTTTCAGCACCTACTTGTGCTAATTTTTCCCAAACTCCACCAAAAGGTGTTACAAATCTTCTTTCAAAGTGGGAACCTTTAAAAATCTCATCAGGCACTAAAGCAGCATAAAGAGGTTTGCTAGAATGATGCTTTTCCTTTATAAATGGATCAGCAATAAGCACCTTATCCATAACTCTATCCATGAGTTCTGAAACTACTTTTCTTATTCCTTTATTTATATTTTTCAATTTACCTTAATCCTTTTTGATTTCAAAATAAAATCGTCTGGCACTTCATTTTTTTCTTGCGTGTATAACGCTTATGTTAAGTGGCACTAAACAAGAACGTAAAGTGTCCGCTTCAACGAACTAGACAGTAGCAATTTGGAGAAAGCGTGCAAGGGTGAAACGTTTTAGCAGGATAACGCCATTCTTGAGTGGCTGAAAGTCGGCCTCCAAGATTAAGAAATAAGGTGCATGACGCTATCACTTATGCACCCTACCAAATCATAATTTATCAATCAAACATATACGGTTTACATGTTACAGAGGGAGAAATGACCGGCGTAGTATTTGACATCTGCATTTATGATTTTGTTATAGCTCACATTTTTTAGCGACCATCAATATGCCAGGAACAATGTAGCCATCATCATAAACATGTTTCATATCTCTCTCTGGATAACACCATGATAATAAATCATGCTCAACATTTGAGCTAACTTCTTGAATTGCAAAATCTAATGCTTTGATAATATCTGAAATAGGGTTTTCTTTTATAAAAAACACAATAAAGGCAATGCCTACACCATCTATCTCCCCGTCTCCTCTTGAAAAATTAGCAGCCTCTACGGCTTCATCTAGCGTTGATTTAATATGCGTCAAATAGTCGCCTTTAAGAGACATACATTTGTATTTTGCTTCAATATACTCTTCAGTACCATTTTCAGAACAAATCCAAAGATCAATTCGCCCATGTCTCTCATTGTTACCAGTGCCTTTTATACTTTGAAACTCCTCTAATGCGATGTTTCCACAACTCCAAGCAGCTCCAGCCAAAAGCCCTACATTAGCTCTTTCATTATAATAATATGGAGCATCACCTAACTCTGTTAGTCTTGTGTAGCGTTCTATATTGAAAGCCCATGATTTACACATCGGAATCCAGTGCTCCAATTGCTTATTTGTTTTTACACCACTAACAGTAGTAGATAAAATTTTCATCCAATTCTCCATTTTCAGATAGTTTTTAGTGAGCAATAACACCATTCTTGAGCCGTCAATAGGTCGGCCTCCAAGATTAAGAGATAAGGTGCATGACGCTATTGCTTATGTACCCTATCAAATCGTAATTTATCAATCAAACATATACGGCTTACGAGTTTTATTACCCCATAATATTAAGTCAAGGTCGTCATAACTCACACTCCATCGACCAATTAGTTTGGTATGTTCACCCCAAAAACTACACTTTGGTTTTTTGCCTTCACTTACACACTCAAGCATATATGCTGGACATCCGTTTGGATTATTTAATACTGCTTGTGCTAAACCACCATTTTTATCATAATTATCTGATCCCATAAATCCTGATTTTATGAGTACAACCACTTCGGGATATGTATGATTATTAACGTATAAGCTCTTAAATGTTATTAGATCGTTTCCCGAAATATATAACAGACTTAGTCGATCTGGACCATGTTCTAAACCATAATCTTTAGTTCTCTTTAAGATAAACCAGATAGAACTATAGCCATAAAAATGATCGCGCGTTTCATATTCCACAAAATATCCTTTAAAATTCCTTTCCGGATTATTTATGCTATTTGCAACTTGATTAGATGTAATTCCATCATCTGCATAGATAAAACTATGTATAAATCCACCTAGAAGTTTTATTGGGTCGCCATCACGACCAGAACATGGGTAAAAAAGTGATTGGTAAAGAATCAGTTCAATAGATATTTTTTCTATATCACTAGCCTTTTGAATGCAAAACAACCATTCAGGTATATCATAATTAGATAATTTCAAACTCATCATTCTTTACCTTTCAAAGTCTCTGCAAGAAAATGAAGCAGATTCTTAAGCTAACACCTATGTTAAGCGGCACTAGACATGGAAGTAAAGTGTCCGCTTTAACGACTGGTTATCCTGAGTGTAGCCCGACCGTAGCGACTTGGAGAAGAGTAGCAAGGGTGGAACGTTTCATCAGGATAACGGTTGAAGTAAAGGGCGGCGTTAGCCGTCACTCTCTACTGATTGGTTATAGATTTATTCATACTCTGAAGAATATGTTTCTTTATATGTGTGGGAATAGAGTTCAAAAAGGTTTCCGAATGGATCTTCTAAATAAACCATTTTATATGGTTTATTATCATCTTCAGGATGATATCTCATAATATCCATTCTTACTTTACCACCGTACTGCTCAACTTTATTAATAATACCTTGAAAATCATCTGTTTCTAAACAAAAATGGAAGATACCGATCTTAGAGAAGTCGACTTTATGCTTCTCTTCTCGATCTTTCATTTCAAACAGCTCTACTCCGATACCGTCTTCAGTTACAAGGTGTGCAATGTTGAACCCTTTGAACCCTGCTCCAAATACAGCAATACACATTTTCCCGATTGCTGTTTGCTCCTCTTCAATTACTTCAGAATTGTCCATGACTAATTCAAGATCTAGAGCCTTTGTATAAAACTCTACAGCTTTTGCCATTTCGCCTACCATAATTCCTATATGACTCATTTTCATAGAGACCTCTCCTTTTAGATTAGTTCTTAATATTTATTTTCTATAACATCCATTATTGAGCCGCCTATTAGGTCGGTCTCCAAGATTAAGTTAGAATTGATTTTACTCTGTTCCCTTAATTGACTCTAATTTTTTCAAAATACTTTTATATGAAACTTTCACAGTAGTTCTGACTCTTCCATCTTCATGATCATGTTTTTTATATCGTAGGACTGTATTCCAAAGCAATGAATCACTGTTTGATATAGGCTCATCAAGCTCCTTCTTTAACTCATCAATATTATCTGGGATTACTTCATACCACATAAGGTCTTTCAATAATTCAGCAGCACCACGCTTTGCTCCAATTTTATACCAACTCAATACTGATCTGCGAATGAATTTTTTTATTTCTTCAGGTGAAGCTCCAGAAGCAATAATTTCTTCGAGTTGCTCAAGGGCATCTTCAATTCTTTCTGTAGGAGTTTCCCCTTCGGTTTCAATGTCAAACCGATCCTCAATTTCTTTTGTCCATTTGTTTATACTCTCAGAATGGAGTTTGGCTTCATATTTACCCATAACATCTCCTGCAAAAACCTAACGCATTATGTTAAGCGGCACTAGATATGAAAGTAAAGTGTCCGCTTTAACGACTGGTTATCCTGAGTAGCCCGACCGTAGCGACTTGGAGAAGCGTAGCAAGGATGAAACGTTTCATCAGGATAAAGTAACATACTAATCCTACTTAATTTTTAAGTCAAGTTGCCTCTCCATGTCTCGCATAGTAACTTGAATCGATTAGCTTATAAATAACAATTAACTTCACATCGATGGCAAGAATTTTCTGTGCCTAAAATAGTCGGTAATTTACATGCCTGACAAAATAATTTTTTTAACGTTTGCATATAATTATCCCCATTAAGAGCAAATACACACTGGCGGCAAATAAAATCTGCTGGAGCTTCTTCTTGACCTGCTATCCAATGCCGCATTTGAGTTATCTTTTCACCTTGATAAATTTCTGTCACTGTTGACTCGTCAATATGGCCTAGTTTATATTTCCCAAAATAATCTTGGCAACACAATATTGCATTCCCATCCGCCATAAAATGTAACCATTGATTTTGTCTTCCCATAGAACAACCCTGTAAAGTTTTATAATTAGGTCGTTCGGACAAAACCTGCGTATCTTTACCAGCATAATCGGCAATAGGACTAATGAGAAATTTAACCGTATTAAAATTAGCAAACTGCTTACTAATCATCTGAATATTATTAGCATGTTTAGCATCCAAAGCTCCTAATATTAATACTGTTATTTGCTGAATATTAGCCTGGTTAAATAAATAAGTTAGTCGTGGAATCACATGTTTTAAATCTTTGCTGCCCCTATCCTTTGCATATTGTTTGGCATCTATAGTTGATAAATTAATAGTAAAACCAGTAACTTTCAATTCCAACAGTTTGTCAGTTAAAGCTGGAGTTAAACCAGAGCCATTGGTACAAAAAGAAACAGCAAAACCAGCTTTCCGTATAAGTTGAATTTTCTCAATGAGTTGTTTATCGTAAGTTGGCTCGTTAAAACCACTGATAATAATGGCTTCAATATCATATGGACGTAAACCAATCAGAATTTTTTCTAACCTTGCAAGTGATAATTGGCTTTTTGGGCGTTTAACCTGCGATACTGGACAAAAATAGCAACGTTGGTTGCAAGTGGTAGTTGTTTCGATTTGAACGTATTTCATATTCAAACGTAACCTTAAAATAAGATGTAGTAGGGATTGAGAAGATTATAGCAATTCTTAATTAAGAATTCTTAACGAACTTCAATAATTCGTCTAAATATATTCAATTAGGAAATGCTATAACATTATAAAATACAAGTTTTAGCTTTCAATAACACATTTAAAATAGAATGATTTAATGAATAATCAATTGCTAAATCAATTACATGAACTCCATCCATAGTTAAACAGTGCTCAACAATTTCTGCAAATTCGCCACAATTATTAGGTCTATGCCCAATAGCACCATAGCTTTCTGCATATTTTACAAAGTCAGGATTTTCATAATCCAAGCCAAAATTTGCCAATCCCATTCCTTCCTGTTTCCATTTTATCATTCCATAACCTTTATCATTTAAGATAATTACGACAAGATTTAAACCTAGTCGCACTGCAGTTTCCAGTTCTTGAGAATTCATCATGAAACCACCATCACCACTAACGGCAATCACCTTCTTATCAGGATAAATTAACTTAGCAGTCATAGCAGATGGTAATCCTGCTCCCATAGTGGCCAAAGCGTTATCAAGTAACATAGTATTTGGTTTGAAACATTGATAATTACGAGCAAACCATATCTTATAAATCCCGTTGTCAAGCGTTATAATTCCATCTTCTGGCAATTTTTCCCGTACAATTTTTACTAATCTCTGAGGCAATATTGGAAAGCGATTATCTTGAAAATATTTGGATAAGCTGCTATCAACTTGATTTTTTACTCGTTCAAAATAAGAAAAATCCCAATTACCATTGATATGGTTGGCAATTCTTCGCACGGAAGTTGCTATATCGCCGACAACATTTAATTGAGGAAAATAAACATCATCCACTTGGGCTGGGAAAAAGTTCACATGAATGACTTTCTTACCATTTTTTTCCATAAAGAACGGCGGTTTTTCAATCACATCATGACCAATATTGATAATTAAATCAGAGCGATTGATGGCACAATGGATAAAATCATTATCTGACAAAGCAGCAGTACCTAAAAATTTAGGATGTCTTTCATCCACTACCCCTTTACCCAACTGAGTATTAAAAAATTGAATACCAGTTGTATCAACAAAACAATTAAGAGCCTTACTAGTTCGTTTCCGATTTGCACCAGCTCCAATCAATAATAATGGCATTTTAGCTGCCTGTATCATTTTAGCAGCTTCTTTAATTACTGATTCATTAGCATGTGGTCTTAGATGTCCTACCACATCAAATAAGGTAGCATCGGATTCTTCAGCAGCAATATCTTCTGGTAATTCTATATGTACTGCTCCTGGGCGTTCTTCTATAGCAATTCTAAATGCTTCTCTGACTACTGAGGGAATATTATTACCATTTACTATTTGTTTGGTATATTTGGTAATAGGTCGCATTAAGTTGACAATATTTACAACCTGAAATTGGCCTTGCTTACTTTTTTTAATTGGTTTTTGACCAGTAATCATTACCATTGGCATAGCACCAAGTTGAGCGTAAGCAGCTGGAGTTATGAGATTAGTAGCCCCTGGGCCTAAAGTAGACAGACAGACTCCAGGTTTGCCGGTCAATCTACCATAAGTTGCTGCCATAAAACCAGCTCCTTGTTCATGTCTGGTAAGGATAAGTTTAATTGTGGATTGTCTTAAAGAATCAAGGAAATCAAGATTTTCTTCTCCTGGTATTCCAAAAATATATTCGACACCTTCGTTTTCCAACGCTTTTACAAACAAATCTGATGATTTCATAAATTATTCCTAAATAAAATTTATATTATAACCTAAAATTGGCAATTAGATTGACAACTATCTGAAACAATTAAAAAACCTTGTTTTTATAAAAATAATTATTTTTAATAACTATTTGAAAATTATGAAAAATATTTTTTTAATTGCCACTTTTAGGTATAACAATTCTTTATTATGAATGGTTCGGACAGTATTTATTAAGTATAGGAAATAGAGACCAAAATATGCGAGTTGTAAATTTTGATTCAGGTGATTTTATTGTTATGTACTATTCTTTGTGCATTCCTTATTTTATCTTGCCCAATTATTTTAAATATAGATAAAATAGTTTTAAATGTAATTTAGATATTTCATAAAATACATATTGAAATGAAAAAATATACCATTATTATAAATAGTGTAATTTTACAAATTAATATGTATTTTTATGCATATTGTTTAATCATAAATAATGGTAATATTGCTTATGAAATCTAAAACATTAATTAACCCTATTCACGATGGTACAACAATTCCAGTCCATATGAGTGGTGGTTATGTGGTGGTTGATAAATTGTATGATTTAGCATTTGAGAAATTTGATGTAAAACCAAGTGAACTTAAGGACAAAACTTATGTTATTTTCAAAAAGAGAAGAAGTATCAAACTTTTTATGCAAGCATTAGCGGAAAGTGAAAGCATAGAGATAGAAAATTTAGAACAAGGTCGTGGTAAAACCAAGAGAATACATCCAGTATTAGCAATCCGTTATTGTTCTTGGTTATCACCAAAATTTGAAGTATTTATTTATCATTTCTTTTTGGAAAATTACCCTTCTTTACGTGAATCAGGTGGTGATTATTACAATGAATTACGAATGGTTTGGTTGCCTAAATTGTTTACTGAAGCAAATTTGGTAGGAATAGTTATTCAGATGAATGTTTATTTCAAACAGAAGCTTAAACGGACAACTGATTGGAATACTGGAACTAAAATTGATTATTGCGTAAGAAATCATGTGTTTAATAATATTATCGCTGATATAAAACTTGGAGAGAAACCTTTGGCTAGAGAGCTTCCCATTAATTTTCTCAATCGAAAAATTGATTATCATATGAATCGTTATTTGACTATGGTTGAGATAGATAATAAGATTTTTGGTAGTAATCAACAACGTAGGTAAAATTTTATAGTAGTTCTCAACGCAATTTATTCTTTGAGAATACTTACTAACTTTGTGGTATTCTATTTAAATCAGGGTATAAAATATCAAAATAAAACATCAACATCAGAAAAACACAAATAACAGGAAATAAAATGGAAGAATCAGATAACGATTGGAGGATGCAGGATATATTTTTTCTTGCTGAAGATTGGACATCTCCATGGACTGGAAAAATTAATAAAAAAGACAGTCAAGTTACATTGGTATCTACAACCCATATTAACTAAGAAAAAACAACTTACTATTCCTAATGCAACTGCCATTTGTATTAGTGCATCTAGAAGAATATGGAAAGAAGCATTGGAGATTAGAAATACATCAAAAATCTATCGTTCATTAAAATCAAAGGTTACTTTTAATTCAAAATCGGAAGCTTTTGACTATATTGAAAGAATTATGGAATCTATTATAATGGCGTATACAGTATTAGAAGCTTTTGTTAATGAAAAAATTCCTGATGATTTCAATTATGAACACACCAATAGAAAAAATGGCACAACAGAAGTTATGGATAAACAATCTATAGAAAGATGGCTTTCTTTAAATGAGAAGCTATCAAATATTCTACCATTAGCTATAGAAATACAATCCCCAAAGGGAAGTAAATGTTGGCATAGCTACCATAAACTCGAAAAAATTCGTAACAGAATTATACATATGAAAGAAGAAGATAGAAGGCCAACTGGTCCAGAAATACCAACGTTATGGCACGACTTATTCAAAGTTGAACCTCCATATTTACAGGCCAAGGAAATGATTGATTATTTTGTTAATAAAATGCAATCACAACCTAGATGGCATAATGAATATTCCAGAAGGTCGACATGAACCAATTCTACAATGATTGAAAATTTTATTCTATGAACAAGTATACTGTGTACTCACGTAAATCAATCTTCAAAAATTTCCACAACTCAACACAAATATATTAACTATGTTACCCTACTGTATTCTATTGAAATTGTGATAGAATAACTAAGGTTGAACACCAAGTCAAAACTATTGGTATAAAAAATTTATTAAGATATTCAAATTGATAATATTGTTTTTTTACAACCTTATGTGTACGATGAATTAGAAAAAAAATGATAGAAATAACAGAAATTATAAAACGGTCTACACATGGGGTTACACAACCTTTTTTATGTAAAGCTTCTGATGGAAAAAATTATTATGTCAAAGGCAAAAATGTTGGAAATTCTGGTTTAATAAAAGAATTTATTGGTGCAAAATTAGCACAATCTCTACAATTACCCATACCATCTTTTCAAATATTATATGTAGATATTGCTCTTATTGAAATTTGTGATGGAGAAGGAAATGAACTTGGTGATGGTTATGTATTTGGTTCTGAAGAAATACCATCCGTTACTGAATTGAAATATGAATCAATTAAAGAAATTCCTATTTCATTAAAAAAAGATATATTAATATTTGATCTTTGGATTCGTAATGAAGATCGTACTCTTTCAGAGTCTGGTGGCAATCCAAATTTATTTTGGAAAAATAAAGAATTATATATAATTGATCACAATTTAATTTTTGATAATAGTTTTAGTCAAATGGGTTTCTGGAGCTTTCATGTTTTTAGAGAAAATAGTGATTTTGATTTAATTGAT
The DNA here is from genome assembly GCA_030627125.1 of Thioploca sp. Lineage (GTDB taxonomy): Bacteria > Pseudomonadota > Gammaproteobacteria > Beggiatoales > Beggiatoaceae > DRQV01. The sequence continues at coordinate 2,845 of DAOUSR010000003.1, read as the reverse complement.
AGAGAAAATTATCAAAACAAAATGAAACTTACTTTGGATACATGGGAGTCAATATTAGCTATTATACCGCAAGAATGGAAAAATGATTTTAATTTAGAAAAAACGTTACAATATCTTACTAAAGATGCAAATGGTAATATTTGGGAGAGATTAAAATGAGATATGCCTGCAAATATAATATTATCCGATTTCAACCCTATGCTGAAACAGAAGAATTTGTCAGTATAGGTATTGTGCTATATATTCCAGCATACAGAAAGTTGTTTTTTAAGGTATTAAATACTAGACAGAATGAAAGAATTACTCATTTCTTTAAAAAATTAGATAACAATCTGTTCAAATATACAGTACAAATTATCCAAGCTGAGTTAAAACGTATACAAGAATTACTAAATCATAACTCATCTGATCTTTATGCTGAATTAGTTAGGCCTCGTGAGGATATTATTCGTTATAGTAATAACAGGGTAATTTTTAGCACTGATCCTGAAAACACTGTTAATGAACTATTTGAGTATTATGTGCATCATAGTTTTGTCCATAAGAAACAACATGAGGAAGAAATTGCTAAAAAAATTAAGGAATTATTGCAAATAAATAATTTATCTTCTCAATTTAAAGAAATTTCTGTTGGTAATGATAAATATGCATTACGTTTACCTTTTGTTGGTAAAAAACAACAAATTATTAAACCAATTCATTTTAGACATACTAAGTCTACTGAAATTATAGAACATGGTTTAGTATGGTTGACTAAGATTAATCAGTTACAATTGTATGGTTATGCTCGTTTAGATACAACTTTATTTGCTTATAAAGCTCCTGAAAATACTAAAAGTAAATTGTTTGAAGCTTTTAGTGATGTCCGTAAGCAAATTGAGGATTCTGGTATTATAATGGCAGATATAAAAAAATCAGATAAAATTACAGAATTTGTTATTAATAACTCACAATAGAAAATAGGATGCAAGTTGTAGTTTTGGAATGCTACACTTGCTCCATAATTTTTGTATCTTCTTTTGTCAATATATAATACTATTTATATCATTCTAACCAATTTCAAAAAATCCCCAACTCGACACAAACTACCAACTATGCTACCTTAAAAAATCCTTGATACAGAGGTAAATTATGCAAAAACTACAAGCTGTAAAATATGGAGAAGTTGAACTAATTCCTAGAATTAAATGTGATTTCCCCTCGTTCCTAACCTCTAGGTTCAATGCCATTAAGTTAAGGGCAACCATAAAGGATTGCCCCTACATAACATGATGATTCGTAGGGGTAATCCCTTGTGGTTACCCTAATAAATTTACTTAACTTAATGGCATTGAATCTCTAGGTTGGAAACGAGGAAGACTTGGCTAGATTTTTTCCCAATACTCATCCGGCATTTCCATGCACATCTTTAATGCTCCCACACTACCGCAATGTTCCGCATCCCGAACACAAATCGCATCTCCTCCACCATATGCATCAAGACTTTTTTCTATAGCGATGTCTATTCCTTTAAGCCTAGAACCACCACCGGCAATAATAATGTTATTACGCAGTTTTTCTTGAAAATCAGGATCAAAGCTACCTACTAATTCTTGTATAGCTTTACTGATAGGATTTGCTAGTTTCAAACAACTTTCCCGCAGAATCTCAGTAATATTATATTCAGCCGGGATGCCTCGTTTGGTCAATTTAACTTTAACCAATTCAGAAACTTCAGAGACATAACCGTATTTTTCCTTTATGTTTCTTATAATCTTAGGAGTAAGTTGAACCTCTGGAAATTTTTCCAGAATGGCTTTCGCTAACTCATCATCCAGAAAATTGCCGGCATATTTCAGAGTTTCTTGATCTTCCTCATCAGGTATAGAGCCATGCATACGACATAAATCAGTAGTGCCGCCACCAATATCAACAATAAGACATTCATCAAAACGGTTAATGGAATAAGCTACCGAAAATGGCTCACTAACAATAATGATTTTATCAATGAAATCTTTAGTTACATCAATGATTGCTTTTTTATTGTTAATGCTTGCTTGAGCAGGTACGCCTATTGCGACATATAATTTATCGTTTTCTTGTTTTTCTGCAAGGCTTTCAGCAATAATATGCCTAAGAATCAGTCCTGTTGCTTCAAGTGCTCTATCTTCTTCGCAAATAACTCCATCTGCTAATGGCCAAACCATATCCAAAGACAGTCGATTTTCTAAGGCTTCTTCTCCAAGCAGATGGTCTTTACCAAATCTTTTTCTTGCAATAACATCTTTGGCATAACCAACACAAGTTGTAGTTGTAAAGCGTTTACCAGTTGAAGTTGCAATGGAAGTTTGGCTGGTTCCCAAATCAATTCCAATATGAAAAATTTCAGACATTATTTTTATTCCTAAATAGTTAAGTAAAATATAGATTAAGCTTAAACAATTGCCTTTCTCAATTCAACATTATCTTCGATAATTCGTTTAAAAATATCTAATTTCGAGGATGGTTCGGTTGAGGATTTAGAAGTTTTACTAATTATATTTCTTGCGGATGTACTCGGTTTAACTTTTTGAGGCACTTCCGATTCTTGTTGCGTTATCTGAGGTAATCGTTCAGACTGTTGAGCACTTAAAACTTCAAAATTAGCACTAAGGTTGTTCAGAGCTTCTGTGTTTTTTGCCACTTCTGTCCGTATTCCACGGATTTCTCGTTTATTTTCCCACAATTTCCATGCTATTACTCCCCCTAACACTAAAATAGCAAGGCCGGGCGAAATAATTGTCCCGAGTAGCTTAGCTCCACCTATCTTTGTTATGCCATGTTCAATCATATGTTTTCCTTTGGCAAATGACAATTTCTCTTACAC
>DAOUSR010000125.1 GCA_030627125.1 Thioploca sp. | reverse complement strand
TTTGGGATAAGATTCAACAATATGGTACTACAACTTTTGCTTTAGGATATTTTATTGAATCTGCACCCGTAAGGTCATTGCCATTAAGTTAAGGGCAAAGGATTGCCCCTATATATTGATTTGTAGGGATAATTCCTTGTGGTTACCCTAACTATTAATTTTTATGGATTTTAGTAAAGGTATTGATAAATATTAAAGTTTGTGTAACCCCAACTTCTGATAGTTTATTTAATGGCTGTCTAACAAAAGTTGGAAAATTTTTAATACGGGTAGATAATGCTGCTTTAGTGATTGCTATTTCACCTGCTGAAAATTGTTTCCTAAATTGACTCCAAACATTCAAGTTTGCTTGAGCTTGTTTGGCATCAGCTAAATTATTTGCATAAAAATGATGTGGTATAGCAATTACCAGTTCAGGAAAGGCATTCCCACCTCCTGTTACCGAACCATTTAAACCACTCAATAACACTTCCAAAGCTAATCTATCACTACCAACAAAAACTTGTAAATTATTTATTTCTTTAAATTTTATTGCTTTTTTTAAATCTCCATCAGAATCTTTTATGCCTACCAAGTTATCATGTTTTGCCAGTAGTATTTTTACCATTTCAGCAGTAATAATATTGTTTGTATGCTTAGGAAAATTATATAAAAATGTTGGCATGCAAGTTGGTTTTAACACTTCACTTAGAAAAGATAAAATTCCATTTTCTGCAACTTTAGCATAATAAAAAGGTGGTAAAATTACTAAAGCATCAGAATAATTTTCGGCATGAGCCGCTAATTTTAAACAATCATTTTGACAACAAGAGCTTATATTATTTAAAATCGTGCCATCAAAAATTTTATGACAGTGTTCCAACAAACTCATTCTTTCTTCTAAGGACAATGAAGGAAATTCTGCGGTGGTACCATTAGTTAAAATAGTTTTCACACCTTTTTCTTGTAGAAATATCAAATAATTGCTTAATGATTTGAAGTCAATTTTCCCATCTACTAAAAATGGAGTAACAATAGCAAAAATTGGGGTAGTAATATTCATAACTTAAAATTCATATAGGTAAGCATAAGCTCCAGTTTGTAAGAATTCCTCCATTCTCACGCCAATTTTATCCAGATAATTTAGATAAAGTTGTTTTTCATGGTCATTTAAGTGAGAAAAAATAAACCACACTCTGCCATGATTTTGCAGTTTATCTAATTCTGCTTGCTGCAATATTTGATAAAAACCTTCATAATTACCTAATATACATTTAGTTTCATCTACAGTTACTGGTTTTAGACCTTGTTTATTACGAAAATAATCTATTTCTTTAATCCATTCATTTTTAGGTAGAGGTGTAATTATATTACAATCAGCATAAGCAAAATTGTAATTATTAGCATAATATCTGAATGCAGGTTCCGCCCAATAATATATATACAGAATATCTGTATCGAGTTTATTTTTCTGTATATATTCTAAAATTGGTTTAATCTCTTGGGTATTATGTCGATAATAAGTTGGATAATTAACAAGACTAACTATTAAAATAATTTGTGTTAATGGGATGAATATTGTCAGTTTGGGTAATGCCAGCAATTTAACTTGAAGTTGTGTTATTCCTTCAGCAATAATTAAGTAAAAAGAAGGTAATAAAAATAATATCATTCTTTCATGAAAAGGATATTTTTGCAAAAATGAAATTGCTAACGTTATAAAAATTGGTAAAATAAGTAAAAATAAAGCAGCTTTTCGTTTAACTAACATTGCAATACAACCAACAATAAACATAACACCAGCAACTTGTGTCATATTCAAACTACCTGGTTCATTGAACATCATAAAATAATTACGAATCAACCATTTAAAACCAACCCATGAGAATGGTGATGGCATAAAACTATCCCAGCTTATCCATAAATGGAGCAAATATTCACCAATTCCTGAAGTTTCAAGACCTCCTCCCATAATAAACAGATACATGGCTATAAAACCAAGTAACCAAATTAAAGATACCCCGACGATACTTATCATGGATAGCCATTGTTTATTAAATCCATACAAAATAATTAAATAACCACCTATAGACGCTAAAATAAAGGCCGCAGGATGCGAAAACCAAACAGCCAATATACCAACTACAGTCAGTAATGATAATCGCTTAAAAGTCAAAGTACTTGTTTGTATATAAGTAACCAATAGAAATAAAATAATGGTTATCATGACATCACTTGAGTACTGTTTAAAATCTGAGCTATAGTAAATTAGACTATTTGAAATTGCAAAAAGAAATAATGCTACAGGGACGGCAGCATCTGAAATATAAGATTTAGCCATATAATAAAATAGTGGTAGAGAGGCGACACCACAAATAAACGGGAATAATCTTAAAATAAAATCGCTATTTCCAAACAATATGATAGATAATTTAGCTATCACCAAAAAACCGGGGGGTGTCAAAATGCTATTGCTATAATCTAAAGGAGGTTGCAAGAGTTCCCAAAATGTTTTATCAATAAAGTTGACTGCAATAAAGGCTTCATCTAACCAAAGAGAATGGTTAAAGAAATATAAATCAAATCGTATAATTAAACCAAAAGCAATGATAAGCCAAGGCAACCAGCACCAAACAATCTGTCTTAAGTTATGTTTCATTAATAGTTCCAATGCTTAATATTCATTTTTAAAGACCATTTACGCAATCATCATCCTTTAAAATATCGCCATATTGCTTTTAATACATCACTAAATTTAGGCTGAGTTCTGCGGCAAAAATTCTCATCATTTATAAATAGTAAGTCAGCTTTTAACCAAGATAAAAAAAGTGATGGTTGATAGTCAGATTGAATTACTAAATCATAATTGCCTCGTAGCCGCCAATAATTTAATAATCGTTTAAATCTTGATTTTGACATCGGCCTGATAAATTTAGCTCGTGGTATTTGAGGCAATATTTCTGCATAAGCTAACGGTATCCAATCTATGTGTAATTCTGGCCGTTGGATTTGGGCTTTGACTATAGTTTCCTGAATTCCCATAGCATGGACATTTATCGGCCACGCTACCAGAATACGTTTAACTTTAGCATCCATAAAAATCTGGCTGATCTCGCTATTTTTTTGATAGATATGGGCTAATTTTATCTCTTTTTTACCATAGCGTTTAGCTCTAAAATCATCCACTGCGTCATAGTGCAATTCAGCTAAATCGGCTTTCCCAATAATATGGTAATACACGGCTTTTTTTAAAATATGCTGTTGCAAATGTTGTAAATTAGCTGGTGAAGCACCATGATTTTCCAACAAATCTAATACATTGCGGTTATCGTAATATAAAATCCACGTGGGAATCTTGGCTATAGCAGATAGATGCCAAATTAGTGATTTAGCTGATACTACAACTCGATGCCCCATGTCTGCTATACGTAAACACCATTCCACATCATCAAAATGAATGAAATAATCTCGCCAAATTCCAGCTTGTTTGGCAACTTTAGCTCTAACTAATAATGAAGCAGCAGCAACATATTCTACATCCATATACGGTTGGCAATGGATTAAATGTTTGGTTAAATCTGCGTCTGTTTCTAATAATCCTTGAACTGGATATCCTTGCCACATTGGAACAGTTTCTAAATGCCGATGTAATATTAATTTACCTGTGGTACGGTCAATAAATGCCCCCATTTCATTGATTCGCCAAGGATAATCTAATTGCAACATGGTAGAACCAGCTACTGCAATATCCGAATTTTCTTCCATTACTGTAACTAATTCAACTAAAGCATTTTTATGCACTAGCACATCATTATCTAATAACCATAAATATTGATAATTATCTTTGGTAAAAGCCCATTCTAAACCTGTGTTAAATCCACCAGTACCACCGATATTTTCTGGATTGCAAATTAAATTAACTTGTGGATAATCTTTTTTTATTGCCTCAGCAGTCCCATCTTCACTAGCATTATCCACTACTAAAATATCTATATAATAATTAGAACATTCCAAAGTTGTGATAGAATTAAGTAAATCTAAAACATAATTTTTTTTATTCCAAGTTACAATAATGATTAAAATATTCATAAGCGTTTAATAATTTGATGAAAAATGCTATTTTGTTGCCAAAATGTCGTTAATTGTTTGCGTTGAGCCAGAGATAAGACTTGTGGTGTTATCGGAGTGTATAGAGCGTCATTAACAGCTTTATAATAACAAGCAAATTCTAATGATTGGAGAGCTCGAATTAGCCCAAAAGATAAGCGGGAAATAATCAAATAAGCGGCTACTGGGAAAGGAAAATAACGGCGTATTAACCAAATTGTATTGCGAGTTGGATAATATACCTGTCGCCAATTAGTTCGGCCTTGGGCAGATTGACGATGTACCACTCGACAACAAGGATCATAATGGATTTTATATTTATGTCGCATAACTTGAATAGCGACTTCCATTTCATTTTGATATAAGAAAAAATCTGCTGGATACCAACCAATTTTTTCAAATAGAGAACGGCGAATTGCAAAACCACAACCAACAAATGCCATAGAAGGGCCAGGGACATTATTTTTAGGAAGATGCCAGGTATAAGCAGGTTCGCCTTTTATCGATTCAATTTGACAAGCAACTACTCCAATGTCAGAGCGAGTATCAAGGCACTGAATAATGCGGTCTAATGTTATATTGTCCAGTGGATGTGAGTCATCATCCAATACCAATACATAATCGCCTTTAGCTTGCTTAAAGCCTTCGTTATAGCCAGCAATACCAGTATTGGTTGGAATATTTATTACTTGGACCCAGTCTGCTTGAGTTTGGAGGAATGCACCAGTACCATCATTAGAACCATTGTCAATAGCAATAACTTCTATATCTTGTCGATGTTCTACAAGACGAAATAATTGATTAATAGTGTAACGAGTTTCGGTAATCCGGTTATAATTAAGAAAAACAATGCTTAATTTAGGAATATTCATTTACGGCAATTAGTTATATCAATGTGATAAAATATAGAACTAGTTAAATATAATGCCGAAAATAGGTATCACAATAAGATAACTTTAAAAAAATTAATTCATAATTTAGGAGATAAGCTATTATGATGCAGAGTGACATTATTCGACTAATTGTTATCGAAGAATCAGCCAATGATGCTGAAGTTATTTTAAAAGGTCTGCGTAAAGCACGTTATCCAATCCGTCCCAAACACGTGGAAGATGACGAAGATTTGCAAGAAGCGTTGGCTGAACATGAGTGGGATCTGATTATTTCGGTTCCAAAAGTAGGGGATTTTACTGTATCTCAAGTATGCGAGATGGTTGCTTCATCCAAACAAGATATTCCAGTTATTGTTATCAGCGACGATTTTAATTGCAAAGCCATGAGTAAATTATTCAGCTCTGGAGTTAAACGCATCATCCCTAATGATAGCAGTGATAGTTGTTTACCAAGCGTGGTTGGCTTTGAGCTTAATAATTTAAACGAACGTCGTAAACATCAGCATCTTGAGCAACTTTATAAAGAAAGTCAAAAAAATAATAAAATGTTGTTAGCAACTTCCCGTGATGCAATTGCCTATGTCCATGACGGTATGCACATCTATGCTAATCCTAGTTATCTAAAAATGTTTAGCTATGAAAATATGGATGATCTAGAAGGGTTGCCAATTATGGATTTAGTTGCTATCACTGATCAGCCCAAATTTAAAGACTTTATGCGGGAGTTCATGAATGATGAAAGACTTGAAGAACGACAAATTGCTTTAGAAGGACTACGTTCCAATAAAAAGAAGTTTAAGCTGGCAATGGAATTTAGTCAAGCGATTTATGATAATGAACGTTGTATTCAGGTTATTATTCGTGAGCAATCGCAAGATAGTAAGGAAATGGAAAAACAGTTGTTGCAAATAGCTCGTCGTGATCAACTGACTGGTCTTTTCAATCGCCAATTTTTCTTGGAATTGTTAGATAATACCTTAGCTAAAGCTATAGAAAATCATACTCGTAGTAGGTTATTTTATATTTCTTTAGATAATTTCGATAAAACTAAAGAAACTCTTGGCATATCCGGTTGTGACCCTTTAATTGCAAATATTGCGAATGTTATTAAAAAATTAACTGGGAAATCAGCATCTTTAGCTAGATTTGATGAAAGCGTATTTACCTTATTGATAGCGGATAAAGAATGTAAAAAATGCACAGGTGACGAACCAGCAGAAGCTATTTGTAAAGCAGTGGCAGGTTCTATAACAGAGTTGAACAACCAATCAGTTATTGTGACATGTAGTATTGGTGTAGCTCAAATAATTGCTTCAGTTGCTAAACCACAAGATGTGTTAACTGATGCTCATGCTGCTTGTAAATCTATTATGGAAAGAGGAGGCAATGGTTTTGAGACTTACAGAGCAACTGTTAAGAACGACCAAAATGAAATGAAAACTTCTGATATTGCTAATATTATAGAAAGTGCAATTGAAGAAAAACGTATGTCTTTGCGTTATCAACCAATTATCAGTTTACACGGTGATGATAATGATGAAACTCAGGAATGTTACGAAGTATTCTTACGTGTGGAAGATAATGATGGTAATCTTTTTCCAACTGGAAAGTTATTTGCTGATGCTGAAAATGCCAATTTGAGTACTAAGTTAGATAGATGGGTATTACAAGAAGCAGTAAAGGCTGTAGCAGAACAGGATCGTAAAACTTATCTATTTATAAAATTATCGGATCAGGCTATTAAAGATGACAGTATATTATTGTTTATTAGAAAATTATTAAAATCTTTCAAATTACCCGGAGAACGTTTGATTTTTGAGATTAGTGAATCAATAGCTATTACCCAAATTGCGGCATCTAAAGCCTTCATAACTCAATTAAAAACGTTAAATTGTCAATCAGCATTAGAACATTTTGGTACTGGACTGAATTCTGAAACTACTTTGAAACATTTGCCAGTTGAATATATTAAAATTGATGGGGTCTTTAGTAAAGATTTATCAACAGATACTGAGAATCAGGAAGCAGTAAAAAATTTGGTTAAATTAGCTCATGACTTAGGTAAATTAGTAATCGCTGAAACAGTAGAAGATGCAAATAGTTTAACTGTGTTGTGGTCATCCGAAGTTGATTTTGCTCAAGGGCATTATTTGCAAGAACCATTGGAACAATTAGAATTTGATTTTTCTGATGAAGAAGAATAATTCTTAATTATGAATGCTTAATGAAATTCAATAGGGTAATCCCTTGTGATTACCTTTATCTGCATAACATCATTTAAATGAATAGACTTAAATACATCTTAACATATTTACTTACAAGGATTTTATAAACCATGAAAAAATTCTATTTACTATTTTTATTTACTACTTTGATGGCTAGTTATTGCTCTTTGGCAGATGACTTAAATTCTAAACGGTGGCAATTTAAACAAGCATTAGATGCATTTAATACTGGAAATACAGAAGTATTACAACAACTTTCTACTGACTTACAAGATTATCCACTTTACTATTATTTGCATTATCAAAAATTAAAATCTAACTTAAAACATGTTTCCACCTCTGAGATACAAACATTCATCGAACATTATGGCAATAGCTATTTTGGCAAAAAATTATGGAAAAGATGGTTGTTTCAACTAGCTGGACAATCGAAGTGGAATACCTTTTTAAAATTTTATTTTCCAACTAAATCAGTTAAATTGCAATGTTATCATATCCAAGCCCAATTAGTTACTGGTCGACAAACTAATGCCACTATCAAAGCGGCTAAACAACTATGGTTAGTTGATCATTCACAACCAAAAGTTTGTAATTTTGGATTTAATTATTTGTATCAAAACTCGTTAATTTCCGAGGCCATGATTTATCAACGTATTGAATTAATAGCTAAAAAAGGTAGATTTAAACTAATTAATGCTATTTCGACCCGCCTTACTTCTAAAACTTGGGTGCAACTTTGGTATAAAATGCACAAAAAACCGGCTCGTACTTTGGCCAATTTTGCTGAACCAGATTTACCGATTACTCGTAAAATTATTTTACACGGTATTAGAAGGTTAGCCAAAAAACAATTTACTAAGGCTAATAAACATTGGCAATTATTACAATCCAAATATGCTTTTTCAGCAACTCAAATTGGAGAATTACAACGTGATCTTGCTATTGCTAACAAAAAACATCCTATGGCTTGGCTTACAGCGATAAATAAAAAATATCTGAATGAAAAAGCTAGTATGACTAGGATTAAACTTGCTCTACAACAACAAAATTGGATTGCTTTAGCTGATTTCATCACAGAATTGCCAAAGCAACAACAACAGACTTTACAATGGCGGTATTGGTTGGCTAGAGCATGGGAACAAACTAATAAGCTGCAAGAAGCCAGAAAAATTTATACAGAGCTTGCTGAACAACGTGATTATTATGGGTTTTTAGCTGCCGATCGAATTGGAACTGAACATAAAATGCAAGATTATCCAATTACATTGACTCAATCCCAAAAAACGAAGTTAATGCAAAATCCTAATATTGCTAGAGCTTATGAATTTTACCGTCTAAGTGAAATTGATGGAAAAAATTGGTTAGCCAATGCTAGAAGAGAATGGAATTATGCGGTTAATTTACTTAGCAAAAGTTCTAAAGCTAGGGCTGGAGCCCTTGCTAGTAGTTGGGGATGGCATCATCAAGCAATAGTGACAGTAGCCCAAGCTGGTCATTATGATGATTTAAATGTACGTTTTCCTTTGGCATTTTACGAGCAGTTAGAGGTTGGAGCTAGAGAACAACATGTTGATTTGGCCTGGGTTTATGGTGTAGTTAGGCAGGAAAGTGCTTTTAAGAACACCGCTTATTCTAGTGCTGGTGCTTTGGGCTTGATGCAATTGATGCCAGCAACTGGGCGCTTGGTAGCAAAACAAATTGGCATTAAGTTAAAAAATAGGAAAAATATTTTGGATGTTGATGTCAATATTAGTTTAGGTACCGCTTATTTACGTCAATTATTGGATAAATTTGATGGAAATTATATGTTAGCAACTGCTGGTTATAATGCTGGGCCTAACCGTGCTAAACGTTGGAATGCTAAAAATAGTTGTATTCCAGCCGATATATGGGTAGAACTAATTCCATTTAAGGAAACTCGTAAATATGTAAGCCGAGTTTTATTTTATACCAGTATTTTTGAAAATCGTTTGGGGAGAAAGAATAAGCTTCCTCTTAGGTTAAAGTTAACACCTAGTAAAAATTGTTCTTAGAACTAATCTTAAGTCGCTTACTAATTTACAGTTACTTAAATATTACGCAATTTGGTAGTCCTAACTAATGTAGTGATTATTTAAAAAAACCTGCTAAGTTTCAAAAGTAGGTTTAACGCTACTTTGTTTAGGACGATAGAAAAGTTAAATCTTTAAAAGTTGTTAATGAATCAAACTGTTGCTATTTAAACGATATTGAAATTGAATTCAGCAAAATAGATACTATTGGATTTTTGCAATCACATAAAATTTCAGATGCCTTATCAGCCTTACAAAATTTGAGTTTTTATAGGAATATTATTAATTTGAATGGAAATTTAAATAATAGATTTTTTAGTTTACAAATTTACAAAGGCAATCATATATTATTCTCACATGTAGGTATAAAATATAAGATTGATGGTGAGACATTAAGTAGTATCTTG
>DAOUSR010000055.1 GCA_030627125.1 Thioploca sp. | reverse complement strand
TTTTATAGCTTTACCAGATTGTGTCACCGTAACAGTTTTTCCAGCAATTGTTATTGTACCAGTTCTTGGATTGTTGCTTGAGTTATAAGAAACAGAGTAATAAATGCTTCCATTACTTTTTTTAGTTGCGTTTGTATCTAATATTATCCAATCATTATTACTTAAAGCTTGCCAACTACATTCGGTTTGAGTAGTTACTTCTATACTATCAAAATATCCAAAATCTTCTACATATTTATTAGATGGTGAAATATCATAAGTACAAACAGTATAACCATCAAAAGGGTAAATTTGGGAAACAGACCATTTATCTAAATCTGATAAAGTAGTATTCCATCCAACACAGTAACCTTTATATCCCATTTCAGGGCATAATTCATAATCATTCAAATTATCTTGAGATACAAAATTACTCTGAATTGGATAAATCATGATTGATTTAGGATCAAGTTCATTTGTTACAAAAACAGACTTATATCTAGATATATCAAGCGGTTTAATTACATTACAATCTATTGTATTTATATCCCAATTATTTGGAGGACCAGAATAATAGGAATAAATAGTTGACCTATTCCACTGATAAGGTTGTTTTGGACTTAAATGTTCATGATAAAAACCAATTGCATGTCCAAATTCATGAATAGTTGTTCTACGAAGTTGCTCTTGTGTTGTATTAAAATTTAATCCTAAAGTCATGGATGGTTCACCATTATATTTACCTTTAAGTGAATTTATTCCTATAGCTGAATTTCCACCACCTAAAGAATTGCGAAAAGTGATTCTAATATCTCCTTGTGACCAAAGAACTCCAAATTTGAATTTTATATTTCCGTATTCACTCCATTCATTCGCAAATTTAGCAACTTCTTCAATAATTTTATCTTCACATGTAGCAGGATATAATGTTTCTTTACAAAGATAACTATTATATAAATAATCTTTATTATAAAAATCAAAGGCAACATTAATTGTTTTTCCATTTCCCCATTTATAATCTAATATATTAACTCCATATGTTTCCACTTGATTAATACTGAAAATATCAGTATATTCTGCATTAGGTGTACTACAAAAATCTGTTTCTGAAAAAGCATAATTTGCAAAAATTTTACAAGAGCCACCAGTAACATCTTGATCAGCTTTATCAATACTGCCATAATATATCCAATCTTCATCAAAAAGTTTGTAATATATATTACCTTTATCATTAGAAATCGCAGCATTTGAATATTGGCGAATATATTTAATTTCTCCATTATCGTAATAAATAGTTTCTGTAGAAACATCATTTGGATAAAAATAATCTGAAAATGAAACTTCTACTGCATCAAACAAACAATTTGTTCTAGCAAACTCATCTGCATAAGTTCTTATTGAACAGAACATTAGCATAATTGAAATATAAATTAATATTTTTCTCATTCGAATCTCCTCAAAATATATAAATATCAACTAGATTATGGTGGATAAATGATATTGTACTGCCCACCTATACTACTATCAAACTAAATTCCAAACACTCTCAATCTTAACTGCATATTTCTTATATAATAATATTATCTTTTGCTGAACCTATTTCCATTCCTAGTTTCCTATTTCTAGAATTATCAATATCAGCTAACTGAAACAAATAAGGTAATTTTTTTTGAATTTTCTTTATTATATCTTTTTATTCAAAAATATTAAATATCTGCTTAGTCATTATTCAGTTTGCTATTTAAAAAATTATTAATATGTTTTGCAATATACCAAGCAAAAACCGGAGGAACGGCATTGCCTATTTGTTTATAAGCTAGGTAGAGTCGGTATAATGAAACCTACCAAATATAAACCCAATCAATAATTTATGTATTTATATCATGATGGTCGGTTACGCTTTGCTACACGACCCTACCACTTATCTATTCCATTTTTGATAGTCACAGCCATAAATATAATTTGTACAACCGTAAAATCCCCATTTTTTTCCATTTGTTGTTCCACTTTTGAAACTTAAATCCGCTGTTTTACAACTAGGGCATTTTTTTACAGAAGCATCTCCACTTTCAACTTCTAATTCAGTAATGAACTTCGATTTATCGGAACTGTCTGCGATAAAAACAACATTTTCCTTCGCTCGTGTCATGGCTACATAAAATAAACGTCTTTCTTCACCATTTGCAAATTGGTCTGATTCACTTAGTAAAAGGTTTAAAACTGTGTCATCTGACATTTCTGATGGGAAACCGTGTTTTCCAGAATTACAGTTAATAACAATTACAATATCCGCCTCAAGCCCTTTGGCTTTATGAACTGTTAAAAATTGAGCTTTAATTTTAATTTGATATTCAATATAGCCAGTTGTTTTATTAATTTGGAAAAAGGATTGTTTGTTTTTAAGTCTATCAATATCAAAAGAATATCTACCTAAAATAAATATTTTCTTTTCTTTGCTATGATTAGAAATAAGGTCATCAAATACTTGTTTTAATGCAAGTGTGTCATCTTTATCATCTGAATAAACTATTTTATATTTAGTGGATTTATTAAATAAACCAGCTCCTTTGAGTTCCTTTCTTGTTTGATTAGGATTTTTTAAAATAAACTCATTTGACAATTTTAATAAAGGATTTTGGAAGCGATAAGTTGTTTCGATTTTTGATTTGATAGAATAGCCAAAATAATTTTCAAAATATTTGAATAAAGCAATGTCGCTACCGCTAAAACGATAAATTGATTGCCAATCATCACCAACAGCGAATAATTTACAAGTAGGGTTATTGATTTTGATTGCCTTTACAAGTTGGTACAGTCCAATTGACATATCTTGAAATTCATCAATAATTATGTAACTAAATTTCTTGTTAAATTCACCAGTAGATATATAATTTGATGCTTTATTAATCATATCACTAAAATCGATTTCTTTTCTTACAGATAAATGTCTTTGATATTCTTCAAAAATTGGCTCAATAATTTCAATAAACAAAGAATTTCTATACTTCTGAAATGCATCGCTTGTGTTAGAATTTTTTTCCACTACATCTTTAATTGTATTGTTATTAGACTTCATTAAGGTTATAAACGTTTGAAATAACATAATAATATTATCTACTTCTTTTTTTTCCACATTATTTATAATTTGCCATATTTCTCGTGGTGATTTGGGCTTTAATGTAATTCCAATATCTGTTAATTTCTTGGTAAGATTGTCGAATAACACATCATCAAACATTTCGTGGCTATATGTTTCTATCAGTGTAGTCGAGTGTTTTTTATGCTCATTTCTTTTCCAAATAATTCCATCATTATATTTTCTGGTAGCATCAGTAAGCGTTTCTCCAATTTCTGTATTGGCAAAAAAAGGTGGAACTGTACCATTTTTATTTATGGCAAAGTGTTCAAGATAAACTTTATTACCTTCATAACTTATAGTAAAATCAGGCTTATATTGTCTAAAAGATTGTGTTGCAGTATCATGTTCATATGGTAATTCATATTCATAGCTAATATTATTAAAAAGTAGAAAATTAGCAATCTTACATTCTTCAATACTTTTTACTACTTCCATTTTATAAGTGATTATTCCATTTATTTTCTCTTGCTGATAAGCTTTGAAATTCTTATCTTTTAGATATTGAAAGTAATCACCTTGATTTTCAAATTCTTCTTGTGGTTTTATTGATTTTAAAAAATCTGTGAAATAACGAGTAACTTTGTTAATATAAGCTTCATTTTTTAATAGTTCTTTGAAAGTATTACTAATAAACCGATTAAATTGTTTTTTATCAAATATAGAAGGTTTTTTGTTTTCTACTTCAGAAATAACATTTATACCAAATTTGTGGAAAGTATTTGCTTCAATACCTTTTATGTTTATTCTTTCTGCCAATGTAGTTGCTGACTTTCTGGTAAATGAAATAAGCAGAATTTCACTGGGATCAGTTTTATATCTGTCGATTATATAATTTACTTTACCTACAATTGTTGTTGTTTTTCCTGAACCAGCACCAGCGATAACAAAATTATTATCTTCGTCTGCAATAATTGATGTTCTCTGTTGAATATCAAGTTTTTGACCTTCAATATCATCAAAAAAGTGACTGTAATTTTTTAGTTCTTCTTTTAAGAATTTTTTATTAAAATTTTGGCATAAAGTTACTGAATTTATATAATATTCTTGGAATTTTTTGATTGATAAAACTTCCGATTCTTCCAAAATAATTTTTTCAAAATGTTTGTTTTTTATGTCAGCAAAAAGTGAATCAAAACTTGTTTGCCAAATCTTTAAATGATAATTACTGAAATAACCTGTTTCTACTTTAAGATGTTTGGAAAATTGCTTTTCTGCATTATTGATATAGTCAATTTTCGATTTAAAGAAATCAAATAATTTTTGACGAGTTTCTTCTTTAGCTAATTTTTTTGCAAGTTCTTTTTGGAGTCGTTTCTTGCGATAATAAAACCAAACGCCAGTCAAAATGAGTAAAACTAGTAAAATAAAGCTGCCGATAATATGTTCCATTTTGATATCGTATTGTTAGTTGGATAAATAAAAAATGTTAAATATAAATTAGTTAGATGCTTATCAATTTAATGATAAAACTTTATAAATTTTCATTATTTCAAATTCTCCAATAATAAATTATTATCCAAATAAATCTGTTAGTTTTTGTTTTAAGAGATTAAAATTTTCGTGAGAGAAATCGTAAGGTTTGTAAGGATATAAATCTCTGTATAAATTGGCAATTGGTTTTCGATTGGGTGTTATTTCTTTTAATTTTAAACAGCCTTCAAACGCAATAAAACATTGTTTTTTATTTTCTGGGGTTATTGTGTCGACTAAAAAATAGTCTAGATTTCTATTAAAAATATAATAATCTATATCAATATTCCAATTTAGTTTTTCTTTTAATTTATTGAAGCATTGTTCAGATTTTTCAAATCCACCACATTTTTTATCATCTTTTTCAAAATCACAATCAAATATGAATAAAACCTTGGTAAAATTATTCAGTTTTAATTCTATTTGTTTACTAATCTTTTTATATTTTTCTTGTTCAAAATCTAGCAGCTTTGCTTTTCCTCCCATAGTTTCAAAATAATTTGGAAAGTTTTTTTTATCACCAAGATTTAAATCTCGTAATAATGCTATTAGCAGATTTTTATCGTCATCTCCTTCAACAATTATTTTTACCATCCTCTAACCTCATGCTCTTGTTCTATTTCATCAACAAACCAGTCATAAGGATAAACCATAGCCTTTATTTTGTTTTCTTTATTTTTTCCAAGCTCTATAAAAGTAATATCCTCATCTTCAAGCCTTTTAGCAGTCCGATAATAAGATTCAATACATTCTTTGGAATGAGTTGTAGCAAAAACTTGACAATTTAGTTCTTTGGAAACAGTTAAGATTATTTCCCATAATTTATCTAGTTGGGTATAGTGGATTCCGTTATCTATCTCATCTATAAATAAATAGCCATTATTAGAAGCAAATAAAGATATTATTATATTAATAAAATGTTTCATACCATCTCCAAATTGAGATAATGGAATATATCCATTTAATTTATAATCAATTTCAGGAGAATTTTTAATTATCTTAAAACCAATTATATTACTATCAAATATCTTTAATTCATCATTTAAAATTTTTTCTTCATTATTTATTTGTAAAAATGAATAACGTTCTACTATAATTTCATCTGAAATACCTACAGGAAGAATAGATATTACTTTATTATTTGTTTCAAGAGGATAGTTATTATATTTTATACTTTCCTTAATGTCACTAATTAATATATTAATATCATTATTTTCTCCATTTAAAGTATACTTTATGTTAGTATTGACAAATTGTTTTTCAAATACAAAAGATGTTGTTTTTACATTAGAATTTATAATATGTGTTAAATTTTTTTGGTATGTTTTTGATAATGATGTTTTATAAAAAAAAAATGCTTTAAAGAAATGAGATGTTATTAAATTGTTTGAAATAAAAAATTTATCTCTTTGCCTAATAACTCTTAATATGGAATTTACATAGTATTGTTCATCTCCATTTAAATTTATATAACAAGCTTCCATAAAAGCCGTCTTGCCAACGTTATTTTTACCACCAATAAGATTAACTCTTTTAAAACCATCGGCCTTAAAATCATCAAAACATTTAAAATTCTTGATTTCTATTTCGGTTAGAAAATTTTTGTTCATTTTTATATCTCTTTGATATTATGGAATAATGTTGGATTACGCTGCCACTAACCCAATGTTCATCGACGTACTAACAACGTACCCAAATTATAATTATTGAAGTAGGAACGTATTCCTTGAAAAATTGCTTTGGCAAGTTTATGTCGAGACTTAGGGTTATTTAATCTCTGCTCTTCAGCTTCATTGGAAATAAAACCAGTTTCTATCAAAATCGATGGAATATCTGGTGAGCGTAATACTAGGAAACCAGCTTTCTGCACATGCCTAGAATGATTATTACCCAATGATTTTAAAGAACCTAATACTTTTTGAGCAACTAAAGCACTAGCCTCTAAAGTCTTAGTTTGCGACAAATTAAACAATACTTGAGCTAATAATTCATCTTTATCACTCAAACTTATTCCACCTATTAAATCAGCCGAATTTTCTCGTTCAGCTAACCAAGTTGCCGCTTCACTACTAGCTCCACTATGTGATAACATATAAACTGATGAACCACCAACATTATTATCACTTGGATAAGCATCTGCATGGATAGAAACTAATAAATCTGCTGAATATTGTCGAGCTAAATCAATTCGTTTTTGCAATTTAATAAAATAATCACCATTCCTAATCAATACTGGCCGCATACCAGGTTGAGCAGATACTAAAGCAGCCAATTTTTTAGCTATGGCCAAAGTAATATATTTCTCATAAGTACCACTAAAACCAATAGCTCCAGAATCTATGCCACCATGCCCAGCATCAATCGCTATTATCAGATCACGATTTTTATGTTGAAATAATGTATTTTTTGATTTTTTTATCGGTTTTATTGATTTAGGTGGCGAAAGAGTCTTCTTAAAAGTTTTAGAAGCACTCCTTGGGCTAATTTCAATAATTAACCGATGACCATTAGAACCATCTGGCTTAAGTAAAAAACTTTTGGTCCGTACTGGTTGTTTTAAATCTAACACTACTCGTAAATCCTTTACATTACGAAAGGCACTCCGAATATTTTTAACCAGAGGATGTTCAGTTGGAACCTTCAATGTTTTTTTAGTCAAGCTTGTGTGTTTAAAGTCAATAACTAGCCGATATGGCGATGATAGAGAAAATGTATTGTAAGAAACAGGGCCACTAATATCAAACACTATACGATTCGATTTCCAAAAGTTTACATCTACAATATTTATGGCTTGAGCTAAATTTGAAATCAATAATAGAGAGAAAATTAAAAACAATCGCATATTACAATATCCAAATAATTTATAAGGTTAGAGGTGGTTAGTTATAGTTATACTTTAAAAGTGACTACTTATATTATCATTTATTTAGTTTTTTTAAAAATTATTATACTAGGACTTACGCATTGATAAAAGTTAAAAAGTATTAATTGAATACAAACCATATAGTTATAAGAAAACAGTTTAATTTTCCTAAATTTCATAAAAATTGAAGTGTGAGATTACACTGTAGTAATGATGGGTATTTCAAATTAAATTGGGTAACAATAAGGGATTACCAAACGTAGGGCAACTTTTCATCGTTGCCCATTCCAGTTAAATTATGTTGAACAGGAACTGTCTTTCGGACTAAAAAAATTATCCCATTCTTCATCTATACGTTCGCAAGATTTTTGCAGGTCAAGAACTTTCAAAATACCACCTTCTTGCTCAAGTAAAATACCTTCATTATGTAACTTTTTCACGCCATCATCAATTTCAAAGTCAATAGTGACTCCATATTTATCTTTGAGATACTTTTCTACAGCATCATCTAGGTCTTTTTGAGTGAAATTTTGGTCTGGATTATTGTATAAAAAATAATAAGCTAAAATTACTTCTTTACCCTCTTCATCTTCAGCATTATCAATCAGATAGCTCATTACACCAGAATTATTGTCCAAATTATGGAAATACAAATTTTGTGACAATACCATCATGTATTTATTGTGTTGGGTAAAAATACTCATTATTTGCCTAAAAATAACACCAAGCAAACCCACAAAAGCACCAATAATTGCCACTGGACTAAGAAGAGTTATAGTTGCAATTTTACCAGCAGTTGAAATTATACCGATAATGGTTCCAGTACCACCAGTTATGGCTAGACGAATCTTATCAAACAATCTCAGCTTAACATTCCGATTGGGAAATAACATTTCTAAGTCAGAACGAGGAATATTCTTGAATAATTTCAAAAAAATATGTTGTTCATTAATCTCTTCTGGCAAACTACTACGAGATTTATGTACTTGTTTTTTAACTTTTTTCTCAAACTCTTTCCCTTTGACAGTAACTAATTCTTGTATTCGTTTTGCTTCGGATTTCAATTTGAGCAACATAAACATCCGCCGGTAAATCGGGATTTCAAAAGTCTTTTTGAGCAAAAATAAACTAGTCCAATGGCGTTTCTCCTCAACCTTTGTGGCCAAACCACGATAATAAACAATCAGTTGTTCAAAATCTTCTAAATCTACCGAAACGTTTAATCCGGAATAGGATTCTGCGGCTAAAGCTAAATTAATATCATCAATTTCCAAAGATTCATAATTGGCATTATCCAATAGTTCACGAATTTCTTTGACTAAAATATCTTCATTTTCTTGCAATTGTTCGGCAGAATATTCATGTTTGCTAACGATATCACTGTCTGGATCAAATGCGGTATAACAACGCTTTAATTCTTCCAAATGACGATGAAACTTATAGTGATATAGAGCTGCAAAAATTTGACAAAATTCATTGAATAATTTTTTTTCGTTATCATTCCAATTAGAATCAGCTAATAAATCTGCTACAATCTCCTGTTTGCTAATAGGAATAAAACGCTTTTTATTAAGATCATTGATAATTTGTACATCATTAGACATAAATATTTCCTGTTAGAGGTTTTATTTAAGTTAGTTACACAAAAATTAATAAAGGGTTAGGTAAGGTTAAAAAATTATAAATATTTATTTACACTTGAAATTCTTGCAAGTAAATTAGTTCCAATATAAAATTAATTAATTATTTGCATAACATAAACAGTATAAAGTTCAATATTTTGAACCAAATTTATACATTTGTATTCTTTAGGTAATGAAATTTCTAAATATATATTATACTATATAGGAACTAATAATTTAAAACTGAATTTAATAATATGAGCTGGTTTGAAAAACTAATTCCATCGCGGATTCGTACCGATGGTAAAAGAAGTAAACATACTGTACCTGAAGGAGTGTGGAGTAAATGTCCCATTTGTCAGGCAGTATTGTACGGTCCAGAGTTAGAACGCCATTTATATGTTTGTCCAAAATGTAATCATCATTTACGGATTGGAGCTCGTAAACGCTTAGAAGGTTTTCTTGATCCAGACCCAATAGAAGAAATAGGAGTAAATTTATCCTCAACCGATCCGCTAAAATTTCGGGATAGTAAAAAATACAAGGATCGTTTAGCACAGGGGATAAAAGCCTCTGGTGAGAAAGATGCCATATTGATGATGAAAGGCCAAATTTTTGGTTTGCCTTTAGTTGCTGGGGCCTTTGAGTTTAAGTTTATGGGTGGTTCAATGGGTAGCGTAGTTGGAGAAATATTTATGCGTGGTGCTAACGCCGCTATTGAAAATAATATTCCATTGGTATGTTTTTCTGCTAGTGGTGGGGCCAGGATGCAAGAAGCTTTAATGTCATTGATGCAAATGGCTAAAACTAGTGCAGTGCTAAATCGGCTTAATCAACATGGCTTACCTTTTATATCAGTCTTAACTGATCCTACTATGGGCGGTGTTTCTGCTAGTCTCGCTATGTTAGGAGATATTAACATTGCCGAACCAAATGCCTTGATTGGTTTTGCTGGCCCAAGAGTTATTGAGCAAACTGTACGAGAAACTTTACCAGAAGGGTTTCAACGCAGCGAGTTTTTAATTAAGCATGGTGCTATTGATATGATAGTAGATCGACGCCAAATGCGAGATAAAATTGTGTCTTTATTGACTATGTTGACGCATAAGCCTTCTCACTTAGTACCAAGATTAGATCACAAATTTGAGTCTAATTACACGTAATAACTAGCATATGAAAGAAATGACTATATGAATTGTATTTTAAGAAATTTTGATAATTCATACTAAAGTCCAAGATTTATAGCATTTTCCACTTGAATAAATTATATTAATACAAATTAAGAATTGCTATATCTTGGCTTAAGAATTGGATTATTAAAATTGCTTAAATACACCCTATTAAATTAATCCTAAAACGAGCTATGGATAATCAATTTATTTTAATCGGCATTATTGTGCTTGTGAGCGTTGGCATTATATTTTTTATTTGGCAACATAATAGTCGCGACAATAGCAATCGCCGTAAAGAGATGGCTAAACGAACCGATTTATTTAGCGATAATTATTTTGACACTGATAATTCAGAACCACCAATTGTTGATGATATTGTAGATATTGCAGAAGGTGAATTAAAAACTGATGAGGAATCAGTGGAAAAACCATCTATAGAAGATGATGAACCAACTCAGAAAGATGCTACCAGACAATCTGAAATATTGATTGTGTTATATGTGGTTGCACGTCGACAACCGAGTTTTAATGGAGAAGATATTTTAACAACTTTAGAGGCAAATGGCCTAAAATATGGAAAAATGGATATATTTCATCATTATGGAATCGGTGAAATTAAAGTACGCAAACCGGTGTTTAGTGTGGCTAATATAGTTGCTCCTGGTACTCTTAATCCAGAAGAATTGGTAAATTCTATTACACCAGGACTAGCATTATTTATGCGGTTACCGGGGCCGTTTGGTGGGCGAGTTGCATTTGAGTTAATGTTAAATCATGCCGAACGGTTTGCCGAAGCCCTCGATGGCATTGTAGAGGATGAGCGACATGCGTTAATTAATCAGCAGAAAATTACTGCCTTGCGGGAACGAATTGCTAATTTTGAACAACGTACTGTCAGTCTTGCTATGCTAAAACAATTCTCCTAAGCTAATTATTAAATACTTAATATGAAAAATATAATTTTTGTTTTATTAACTTTTCCCTTCTATGTACATGCTGTAGATAGTAATCCATCCGAGTTTTCTAATCAGGAACAAGAACAACGTTACCAAAATTTAACCAAAGAATTACGTTGTGTGGTATGTCAAAATCAATCAGTGGCAGATTCTAATGCGGAACTAGCTCAAGATGTGCGTAACTTAGTGCGTAATAAAATTAATGCGGGTCAAACTGACCAACAAATTAATGCTTTTATGGTAGAACGTTATGGCGATTTTGTGTTATACAACCCACCAGTTAACTCAAAAACTTATCTGTTATGGGGCGGGCCGTTATTTTTAATATTGATTGCGATTATAACTTTGCTGTATTTTATTCGCAAACATGTACGAGTAACAGCTATAACACCAGATTTAACGAAAGAAGAACAAGATAAACTTAAACAGGCCTTAGGAGAATAAAATATGTTAGTATTTTGGTTAATTATCATTGGATTGACATTGTTAGCTATAGTTTTAGTAGTGCTACCATTATTGAAAACTAGCTCTATGACAGAAGAGGATCGGAATAACTTGAATGTGGCTATTTATAAAGAACGGGTGGCTGAATTGGAGCAAGAAAATTTAACTCCAGAACAATTGGTCTTGGCTAAACGAGAATTGGAAAAAAATTTGGCTCAAGATTTAGAGATAACTACTGCAACAGTTGGTTTTAGTCGGGCTAAATGGGCTAGTTTTATCGTGGTATTATTAGTTCCATTTATAGCACTTGGTGGCTATTGGTATATTGGTTCATGGCATTTATTGGCAGAACAACCTAACATTCAGGCAGAGAAGCCAGCTCAAACTGATATGACGGAAATGGTTGAAAAATTGTCAAAGCGTTTGAAAGAACAACCAGATGATATTAAGGGCTGGCGTATGTTAGCACGATCTTATACATTTATGGAACGTTATGATGATTCCGTGCAGGTTTACGATAAATTGTTGGTTTTAGTAGGTGATCAAGACCCAGATTTATTGGTTGATTTTGCTCAAATATTAGGTTTACAAAATGATGGACAACTTGCTGGTCGACCTACAGAATTGTTAAAATCGGCCTTACAAATAGACCCAACTAATCAAAAGGGTTTATGGTTGTCTGGTTTTTCTGCTTCAGCCCAAGGCGAACTGCAATTAGCTGTTGATTATTGGCAACGATTATTAACTCAATTGCCAGCCGATGATGATAAAACTCGTCCGATGTTAGAAACTTATATTACTGAAACTCAACAACAATTAGGCCAGATTCCTGCTTCTAAACCGATAGTTGCAGTAGAATCAAGCAAGGATTCCTCTGTTAAAAATGCTGAAATTGAAGTATCTGTCAGTTTAGCTCCAGCTTTGCAAGATAAGGTTAAAGCAGGTGATACAGTGTTTGTATTCGCTCGGGCCATAACTGGTAGACCTATGCCGTTAGCTGCGGTGAAAAAAGTTGTCAGTGAATTGCCATTTAAGATTATATTGAATGATAGTTTGGCAGTTATGCCTACCATGAAATTATCTAGTGTTGCGGAAGTTACAGTAGTGGCTAGAATTTCAAGTGGTGGTATGCCAACGGCTCAAACTGGGGATTTACAAGGTCAGCTCAGTCCGATTAAGGTTGGGGATCGAGTGGAAATTGTGATCGATCAGATTGTGCCTTAAGAATTGCTGTTAAATTGGTTTATCTAGTTCCCATTCGCCTGAGTCACTGCCATTAAGTTAAGGGTATTGACTCTAAATGGGTGCTATTTGTTAACGTTTATTAATATAAATGAATCAGAATACATATATGTCAGACTTTGATTTTTTAATAGAACAGAGTATATTATCTTGTCCTGTTTGCAATAATTCCTTACAAAAACATGAAAAATTATATATTTGCGAAAATGGACATAACTTTGACATCGCTAAACAAGGTTATATAAATTTGTTACAAAGCAATAAAAAACACTCTTCTGATCCGGGTGATAATAAAAATATGATTAATGCTAGGCGAAATTTTTTGGAAAGAGGATATTATGAGCCAATTAGCAATTTATTAAACGAAGTATTTATCAGTAATATTCCTCATTTGTCAAATCCTCTGCAAGTAGTCGAAGTTGGTTCTGGTGAAGGTTATTATATAAATCGTTTGAAAGATTGTCATGATGGGAATTACTACGGAGTTGATATTTCAAAACATGCCGCAAAAACAGCTTCAACAAAATATCATAATATAACTTTTGTAGTAGCTAATGCTGTTGAATTACCATTTATCAATAATAGCGTAGATGTACTAATTTCATTATTTTCGCCTTTTTATGAAGAGTCTGCAAAAAAAGTACTTGCAAAACATGGAATAATTATCCAAGCGGTTCCTTTAAATAATCATCTATTAGAATTACGTCAAGTTTTATATGAGAAAGTTAATATAAATCCTATTCCGAAAAATGTTTTAACTCAAGCAAAATATTTTAAATTGGCAGCAACAAAAATACTAAATCATTCACTTCAACTTTCTGATCAAGCTTCTATCCAAGATATGTTTAGCATGACCCCTCACTATTGGAAAACTAGCCCAGACAAAATACGTGAGTTATCATCGTTGCAAAAACTTGATATAACATTAGAAATTGAATTTCGTATTTATACCAATGAAGATTGATTTATAGCAATTCTTAATTATGAATGAAATTCAAGATAAATATCAAGCTCTTAATTAGTATTAATACATTCAATTGGGAAATGCTATAAATCGGATTAGCGTAATCAGATAAATCTTTACGCAAGACTGTTGAAAATTATTACAATTTCATCCGTTTAAAAATAGGTTCTGGAATATAACGAATAATAGTCATAATTGGCCACCAAAACCAAGGTAAATATACGGTATTTTTCCGTTTTTCGATAGCCTTATAGATACCTTTAGCAATAGCTTCTGGTTTTGCCCACAAGACTCCCTTCTTAAGCTCGGATGTCATTGGAGTATCAACAAAACCCGGTTTCACATCCAATACACTGATATTAGACTTCTGTAACCGATTCCGTAATCCTTGTAAAAATATACTTAAAGCTCCTTTAGCAGCACCATATACATAATTACTCTGCCGACCTCTATCCCCAGCCACCGACGAAATAACCGCAATAGAACCATAATTTTGTGGTTCTAACTGATTAGCCAGTAAAGTTAATAGTGACACAACACTTAAAAAATTAGTATGCAAAGCACGTTTAGTTTTGGCATATTCCTGTTCACATTCTTTCTGGTCATCCAACGTGCCGTAAGCTATCAAAACTATATCCATACCTTCCAAACTGGACTCAGCCTGTTGCAACATATCTTGATGTCGTTCGCATTTATTTAAATCAAGTTCGGTATAATCAACTTTACTAGCTCCTCGTACTTTTAAATCTGCGGCAATCACTGTTAATTTGTCAATATCACGCCCTACTAAAAATAAGGCATCTTGTTGTTCAGCATATATTTTTGCTGTAGCTTGAGCAATTGCTGAAGTTGCTCCGATAATTAATACTTTACGCATAGTTAAATCCTAGTTACACGTCGCCAAAAACTGGAAGAAAAACGTGGGTCAATATATTTAGAAAATTCAGTCCATTGTGGATAATGAGCTTGGAAATTACGAGCAGATAAACGAGCATCTTTGCATGGATAAACAACTCCATCAGCTTCCCGCACCATAGCATCTAAGCGTTCTAATAATTCAAATGTAGCTGCTCCTTTGATTGGAAAATCCAGAGCTAAAGTTACTCCGGGCCGAGGAAAAGATAACATTCCGGGAGATTTTAAATCACCAAAAGTTTTTAATACTGCTAGAAAAGAACTGGAGCCAGAGGCAGCGATGACTTGTAAAATATCTCGTATAATCCGATGATCTGCGTAAGATACCACAAATTGATATTGCAGAAAGCCCCGTTTACCATACATACGATTCCAATGCAGAATTGCATCTAACGGATAAAAAAATGGATTATAATCAACTAATTCTTTAATAACTTTGCTACTTTGTTTATTATAATACGCCCAATTGAAAGCGGAAACAGTCCATTTATTTAATGTAAAACTAGGCAAATCCATTGGCATAGTTAAGGTTCGAGATGGTACCTGCCAATTTGCTGGAATCTCTTCTTCAGTAACATGATTACCTCGGAAAAATATCCCTCGCCCCAGTGCTTCACCCTGCGAACCGCAATCTACCCATGCTACGGTGTAATCATATAGTTGATCAGAATTAGCGGAAATTTCAAAAAACTCTTCTAAACCAGAGAATTGAATCAACTCACTTTGCATGGCTCGATGATGAATTGGTTTAAGTTGAATTTCGGCCCAAGTGATTAAACCGGTTAATCCTAAACCTCCTATCGTAGCAGCATAATATTCTGGATTGCTAGTTGGGGAACATAGTAGGCGTTCGCCATTAGATCGCACTAATTCAAACTGGGGGACATTGCAGCCAAAAGTGCCAGCTTTATGATGGTTTTTACCATGTACATCGTTGGCAATTGCTCCGCCTACAGTAACAAATTTAGTGCCGGGGGTTGTGGGTAGAAACCAGCCTTTAGGTACAAATAAGTCCAAAATTTCTGCTAAACTAACTCCAGCTTCACAGCATAGGATTCCGGTATCGGTATCAAAACTAATAAAATGATCCAAAGAACGGGTAGTTATTATTGAACCACCATCATTTAGACATACATCGCCATAACTGCGTCCCAAACCATAAGGTAAAATTGTATTGGAAATATCTGGGATGGGTAAAGTTCGCCATTGCAATTGATAATCACGTTGCGATGCTTGAGGAAATCTCCCCCAAGATTGGTAATTTGTTGACATTAATTTCATGATAAAATTTAGAGCAATTGATAGACTATATTTTTTTAAGTAAGTTTTAAGCCTAATATTTATCTTAAATTCAGTAAATTTTTGATTCTCTACAAACCTGTGCAAAAATTGAATATATTATTGATTTTACCATTTTTAGAGTTTTTTTTAAATGTTTTCATTGACTCATATTTTAAATCAACTACTTAAATACTTATGTATAACGATGATACGTCTCGTTGGGAACGAGGAAATATCGTACTTAAATTGTGTATTATGGGGGATTTACTAGCTTGACTTGGAAGTGGATTTAAGATATTATCTTTTCTTCAAACG
>DAOUSR010000113.1 GCA_030627125.1 Thioploca sp. | reverse complement strand
CTAAAAATTATAGTTTAGTTCGCTTTCATCATAAGATAGACTGGAAGACTTTGGTGAATAGTATTTTAAAAATTAAAATAGGTAAGCTTATTAAGCTTTATGATATTGAATATTCTGATAATCTTCAATCTCCATACCTTACCAATAATTCGTAATTAAGGACTAGAAAATGATAAGTTCTAATCAAGGTAATTCAATCTCATTACGCCAAAGTACCCCTGAAGATACAAAAATTCTTTTCAAAGCCTATACTGATGAAAAGTTTATTCATCTTTATCGTTCCAATAATCCTATTAAATCAGAAGAACAATTAAAACAAATATTGACTGAAAGAACCAAACATTCGCCTTTAAAAACAGGTATCATTGAATTTATGATAATTCATAATAAATATGGTCCTATTGGTGTTACTATGTTAGGTGACTATTCAAAAATACATCGTCGAGCTGAATATTTGATTGGTTTATTTGATGAAAAAAATCGAGGTAGATATACGCTAGAGGCAATGTTACTTTTACTTGATTTAACGTTTAATGCTTATAATCTAAACAAAATTTATGGTTATGTTTATGGATATAATGATTTTTCCTTAAGAAGTGCGGTGAACCTAGGATTTAGCTATGAAGGTACTCTAAATAATCATCATTACTGCACCAATGAAAAACGTTTTATTTCTCTATATGTAAATGGATTAGAAGCAGAAGATTTTCGTCGTAATTACAAAATCAAACGTTTATCCCAAAGATTTATAGGTAGAGATATTACTAAACCATACAAAGAAGTAACTGCAATTCCAATTGAAAGCAAATTAGCTGCTGAATATGAAAATAAACTGTTAAAAAACTTACACAGCCTACCCACACAAAAATGAAATCTTATAAATTACTCATAACCTTAATATTTGTACTATTAATTAGTTGTACTTCTGAAACATTACCTTTTAAAGCTCAAAATATTGAGAAAATTACAGATAATAAAGAGTTTATAAAGATAATGTTACAACTATCAGTTACTCGTATTCCTAACGGGATTACTGGTTTCTTAATTAAACCTAATTTTATAGGACAGCCTTATTTATTACCAACTGTGATCAAAGAATTATCTTTATCTGATGAATCTACTGCTATTTCTGATTGTGTAGGTGTAGCTTATGCAACAGTACATAATGCTGAAGAAAGTAAAATTATGTATCGAATTTATCCTCGTGAACAATCATTAAATCTTGATTGTACTTGGATAGAAACTTATGATATGAATTTTCCTGCAATGAATAATGAATTGATTAAACAGATTGAAGGGCAAACTCAAAAATTGGTTGATACTTGTTTTGCTGATAGAGAATAAAACTTACGCATTTATCTTCTATGGAGTGAGTAATTACAAATAGTATTTATTACCATTACCTATCACCAATGCAACCGCAGCTCGTGTTGGTTGAGGATTAATCATGGTACATGAAATTAGGTTAATAAATAACATAGCCCAGCCAACTATCTTATACATATTAAACATAAGAACTATCCTCTCAATTTTAGTATATTGTATTATGAACTTTATTACACCCAATTTTCCAGTATTAATCCTGAAATTCTCTGGAAATGCTTTACATTATTACTAACTAACATTAAATCTCAAAAATTATTAAATCTTAAACCCTAATTTACTACCAGAAACATATTCATGTAAAATATTTGATACCAAAGTTTGATAAGATATACCTTCTTTCAGTGCTTTTCTTTGAAGCATTATAAAATCTTGTTCTGATATTTCTATTTTAATATTTTTACTAAAAGTATATTCTGCTGACTGCTCAATAAATTTTTTTCTAGCAAATGTCATATCAGATTGAAATTCATCTGCATCAAAAGCTTCCAAAAGCTCCTGTTCTTCCTCATCCAAGCGTATCATTACTACCTCCAAAATATTGTTTAGTCGCTTTTCTACTTGGTATTATCGTTTTTAGAAATATTTCATCGTCATTCTCCACATAAGGAACAATATACACATATTCATCAACCAAAACTACAAATACTCGTTGATGAGGATACTTTTCCTTGTTTGGATGAGACATATCATTTAGTAAACCACCAGATCGCAAACTAAAAATAATATCCTCAAATGAAATATTTCTTTCCTTGATAAGTTTACAGTTTTTATCCAAATTCCAATTGATGGACTTCATAATAGTATATCAATTAATCACATACTCAGCTTTTACTCCAGACCAACGGATAGAACTACCAATTTGTACAATTTCATCAAGCTTATTGTGTAATTGTTGTAATACTCCTCGTACATATGATTCTTCATACATATTCTCGAAAGGAACTGGTAACATATCATGTATTACTTTCAAGTCACCTTCTACCAATATGGCAATTAAAATTCCATTAACTTGTTGCTGTGCTTCAAACTCAAATTCATAGTAATTATCAGGCAAATAACCATTTTGATCTTGATCGCTATCACTATTAGGAAGCAAAGTAGTCAATACTCCTTTCATAGTTAATTAAATGACCGTCATAGTCACTATTAAAAGTTATTTGCATAGAGAAAGCAAACGAGAATTCAGACAAGAAGGAAAACACCCAAGATATTGGGCAGCATTCGTGTTGTATGGAGTTTAAATTATAAATATCGGAGGCTATTCAGAATATCTTCACTGTCATTCCCAAGAAATTGGGAATCCAGCAAGATTGAGTGTATTTGTACAGGACAAAGTCAGGAATTTAAACTTTAGTTTGAAAGCAGATAAATCTTGCACTCCTACTAATTAAAAATATTCTGCACCAATTAATATTGCTTAATAAAACGAGCTGGAACCCCTGCAACTAAAATATTTTCTGCAACATCTTTAGTAACAACAGCATTAGCACCTATAATTGCATTATCACCTATTGTAATCCCAGCAAGTATAGTTACTCCACGACCAATCCAAACATTTGCACCAATAACAATTGGCAAACTAGTGTGTCCAGCATAACGAATCAAGCTATTCTTAACAATTTTATGATTAGCATCACGTATACTCGTATATTCCCCAATCATAGTACCAATCCCAATCTGGATATTGGTGTAAGAAACAATGTGAACTCCTCGGGATAAAACTACTTCATCCCCTATTGAAATACAACCTTGATCTCGTGTCTCTAAATATATATCACGATATAAATCAACCTTCTTACCAAAATTAATCTGCCCAGTACCATGAATTTCAGGACAGTTTTGTACAACTACACTTGGCTCAAGCTGAGTAGTTATTTTGGCTTGCAAACAAGAATGAGCCCAAAGGCGTTGTAAAGGTTTATAGAAATAGTTAATTAACCCAGCTATTGGAGTTAATATTTTAGTTGCAATGGTTTTGATTAAGCGTGACATTTATTCAGTTGTATAAAGTTTTCCGTTTGGATAAAATCCAAAAAATGGTTAGGGCAACCACAAGGGATTGCCCCTACAAATCAATAGGGGACAATCCTTTGGCATTGACTCGCCTGAGTGGGAATTCATTCGGGATGCACCAGCGTTCAATTTCAATTTATAATTAATTTTACTGCTGCCGATAAATCAGGAACTGTATGCCAATTCACCAGTGGACTAATTTTACCTTCTAAATTTTCACCTGTTTCCACCAGTATTAAACCTTTACAATTAGCATGATACCCCGCTAGAATATCACTGATCATATCACCAATCAACCATGAGCGAGTTAAATCTATTTGCATTTCTTTAGCAGCTTTAAATAACATCCCTGGTCCAGGTTTACGATCATAACTATCAACTACAGTTCGCTCCTTCACTTGTGGAACCGCTGGACAATGATAAAATCCATCAAGTTTAGTTCCATGTTGCGCTAACTGTTCAGATAAAACCGCATGAATTTCTGTTAAGTCATTTTCGGTAATAATGCCCTGTCCAATCGGAGATTGATTAGTTACTAATATACAAGCAAATCCAGCCTTGCGTAATTGTTTAATCGCTTCAGCTCCATTTGCTACTAATTGCACTTGTTCAGGTTTGGATAAGTAATGTACTGATTCAATTAAAGTTCCATCTCGGTCTAGAAAAATTGCAGGTCGACCTTGGTTAAATTTATCAATTGCCAGTTCAACCGCATCACGTTGAGCCTGTAGATAAGTTTTATAAGTTCCAACATCACGGTGATAACCTTCCCATATCCAGCCTCGCATTCTGCCAACAAATTTAGGCAAGACATCAAATCCCAAATCAAAAACCTGCATTGCTGCAATTTCTTGATAAGCTTGAGCATCAATAACATATATGCCAGCATTAGCAAAATCAGTTTTTGGGTGCTGAGGTTTCTCGGTAAAACTAATAATTCGATTTTGGGAATCTAATTCTGCAATACCACAAGCTTTGGGATTTGGAGCATGGAATAACAGCATAGTGATTGGGTCATCATGCTGACGGTGAAAATTGAGTAATTCTTGGATATTGACATTACTAAAATTATCAGCATAAATAACAATTATTTCATCTGCATTATCGGCAAAATTTGGATTAGCTGCAATAGTTCCAGCCGAACCGAGTAACTTTGGCTCGTAAAACTCAATTAATTTTAAATCACCATCTAACTGGTCAATATAATCACGCACCTGTTCAGCTAAATGATGAGTATTTAATAGAGCTTCTGTAATTCCAGCTTTAATAATTTGTTCAACCCAATAATCCAATAATGGTCGGCCAGCAATTGGAACTAAACATTTTGTCACTTGATTAGTAAGTGGACGTAATCTAGTCCCAAGGCCAGCAGCTAATAATATTGCTTTGGTCATGGTAAAATTTGATGCAAACGTTGGCCAATTATATGACCTATAGACATATGTAAATCTTCAATAATGCCATAATTATTACTTGGAATATGGATTTGAATATCAGCTAATTCCTGAACTTTACCACCGCTAAAACCAGTTAATGCCACTACTGTAACTCCGTTTTCTTTCGCCCATTGACAAGCATTCACAATGTTTGGCGAATTGCCAGAACCGGTAATCGCTATAGCTATATCCCCAGCAACGGCAAAAGCATTTAGCTGATACCGAAAAATTTCATCATAAGAAGTGTCATTAGCCAGTGCTGTCAATAAGCCTATATTATCGCTAAGACTATGAACTTGTAAAGCTTTCGGGCCTCCAGGTGCACCAGTCATAACAAACTCTAAACCAAAATGACCTGAAGTACTAGCACTGCCTCCATTCCCAAACACAAAAACTTTACGATTCTCTTGCTGAGCTTGTACTAGTTTATCAACAAGTTGATCAATAATTTTATAGTCAATCGCACTAATTACCTCATTCATAGTGGTAAAATAGTCTTGGGCTGACTGACACATACTTCTATTCATAATGCGTTCTCCTGTTATGGACACAAACCCTGTATACTTTCTGCATATGGTAAGGTATTCCTTGGGTTAATACTCGCTGTATAAATAAACATATCAATATTATCAGTATTATATATTATGCTACCATCTTTTAAACGATAACCAAATATAATTTTTATAAAACCAGCTTTATTTATTTTACCTTGGTAGATAAAGAAATCATGTTCTGCTTGTAATGTAATATCCTGTTGTAGAGCTTGCAGATTATTTAAATCACCATCCCATTTTTCGACCGCTTTACCATCATCAAGTACCATATAAATTTCTTCTTGCTCAAATTCTGGATATGGCTTATAAATACCAATTGCCAAAATATCAGCTTGTTTGCCAATATCTGTACTGTCAACCGTTATTTTACCTTTAATTTTAATATCATCTGGAATACATTGAGTTACAACTTGTTCATAAGGCCCACAATTAACAGAAATTCCACCAGTGATTTTAGTTTCAGTATTAGTCTGGCTTAAGTTTATCGCTTTACCTTCTGGTACCTCTCCAACTGCAAAAGCTTGAAAATTATCAAATATCAAAATGGTTTTTTCTTCATGAGCAAAAGTATAGGTAGCAAAATAAACACCAACTACTTGCACATCTTTAAAATCATGTTCAACAAAAGTAGCATTCTGTGGCTTAAACTCCATTTTATTAACTTCTGCTAACAATTCATCACTCTTAGTTTGATAAAGCTCTTTATTAGATGCAGTCGGTTCATACTTCATACCTTCGAGGGTTGTGGTAAGCGTACTAACTTTTTCTGTATCTTGGCGTGGATTATATTTTGCCCAACGTGAATTCAAAGGATTAAGTTGGACAACTGCTCCATATTTAAGGGCTTCAACTGACATACCATTTATACCAACCGCCAGTTTTTTTGCTTCATTTTGTACGATTTTTGCCTCACTAATCCAAAATTGTTCACCATCTTGCACAACAAATCTACCTTCTTCAATATTGGCACGTTGCCGGGTTAGATTAACCGAAAGCTTGCTAGTTGCATCAAAAGTAACTTGCTCAACATTGGCCCCACCATTAATAAAATTCCCTTTCTTCCATAAGAACAATGTAGAAAAATTAACTTCAGCATTTTTAGTTGCATGGAATACCTTGGATATTGGTTGCTTCCATTTTTCTGGTTCTACAATAAACACGGTCATATCCGCACGTTGTTCATCATCACCTTTTCCATAATATGAATTATTAGGATAACCAACCGTATAAGAACATGGTCTACTGCCATCTCTGGGTTGTACAGTAGCTTGAGGTAATGCATCAAATGGCTTGTTATTTCCTTTTGTATCCTTCACAGCGACATTTGCAACGTTAGTAAAACGAGTAATAATGCCACCATAAAATATTGCACTTGGAAAATCAGTTCGGTATCTGTGTCTTTCTTTACCAGTGTCACGCTCTGATGGTGGATTAAATTGTTTATTTAAATCAAATTCATACCAAATTAAGACATCATTATATACACCGTCACCATTTACATCTTGATATTGAATTGAACGTTTATTTTGATAGCCTCCCGGCTTAATTTTGTCATAATGAGGCATATACTCTCCCCACCATTGCACAAATTTAGTGGATTCGGCATAAGTAGGAATCGATATTACCATAATAAATAAGCTAATAATTAAAATTTTCATAGTGTATTCCAAATGTTGCAGAAACTACATTGTATTTAAACGTTTATGGAAAATATCAGCTAGTTTTTTAGTATTTTGTTGTAATTCATAATGTTTTTTAACTTGTTGGGCAGCAGCAATTCCAAGTCGTTGCCGGAATTCAGGTTTATCCATCAATTCAGCGATTGCTGTAGCTAAACTGTTAATATTTGAAGGAGTGACTAACAGAC
Organism: Thioploca sp.; assembly: GCA_030627125.1. Taxonomy (GTDB): domain Bacteria; phylum Pseudomonadota; class Gammaproteobacteria; order Beggiatoales; family Beggiatoaceae; genus DRQV01. Next base: position 3,222 of record DAOUSR010000113.1, on the reverse strand, counting down.
CATTAATTCTATGCTCAATCAACTCAGGAACTCCAGTAATATTAGTAGTGACACAGGGAATTTCCATTATCATTGCTTCCATTAATACTACTGGTAAACCTTCGGCGAAACTTGCTAATACAAAAATATCAGTATTGGCATAAAATTTTAGAATTTGCTCTTGATTAACTGCTCCAACAAAAATAACCTGTTCAGTTAATCCTTGTTGTTTTACTTTAGTTTCTAAAGCTAACTTATCCGGGCCATCCCCAACTAAGCTTAAGCGTAATTTATAACCTTTCGCAATTAAACGAGCTACTGCTTCTAATAAAATAAATTGGCCTTTATCTGGTACCAAGCGACCTACACACAATATTTCAAATGGTTCTGGTTGTTGCCGAAACTGATGAGGAGTGAAAACATTCGGATTAACTCCTAATGGACTTACTTCCAATTTGTCCCAACAAGATGGCGGCGATAACATCATTAGTTGACTACTCGCAAAATGAGTAATGCAACAAATAAAATCAGCATCTATAACTTTTTGGGTTAGATAACAACCATAAACGTCATAAAAATCCCGTGGGCCATGCATGGTAAAAGAGAATGTAATGGGAAAAATACGTTTGGTTATTAATCCCACTGTAGCTGCTGCCATACCAAAATGGACATGTAAATGCGCTAATTTATGTCTACGCATCCATTGACCAATCATTATTGCTTCAACAAAATAAAATAAGCTGTACAGTATTTTCTTTAAATCAAATTGTCCTAAACGTAATGCAAAAAATAAGCCGCTTAAATAATTTAATGGTTGGGTAAATAAAGTATAAAAATGAGCTTTGATTGCTCCTTTAACTCCAGCAGGTTTTATATAGTAAGTATTATTAGATTCTTCGCATTCTGCATCAGTTAATTGTTCTGCATTGCGATCTGGGGAATTAATGGATGCTACGCTGATATCGAACCCAAAGTTACGTAACATGCGAATTTCACGGAGAATAAAAGTGTGAGAAATGGCTGGGTATTGGCTGATTAAATAGGCTAGACGAGTTTGTTTCATAAGCTATTTTCTATAGGTATTGAATGAGAATATTCTGCGAGTTGTAAAACGTCTTTAAGGGTTGTTCCTTGGTTGTTTGAATCAGAATTTGAGAATTTGTAGGATTAAAAAATAATAAAATTACTAGAGGTGCCCACAATGTTCTAATGTTCAATGGCCATGTACTGACATTGGATCCTATTTGTTCCGTGATACCTCCATTAAAATTAATTCGTTGATTAAACGACAAATAATTTTCTACTGTGAATCTGATTAACCTAATTAATTCCAAATTTTTCAAATAATTTCCATAATCACATTATAATTTTGATAGAATATTAATCCTAAAAATCCTAGTAAGAGTAATGGATAAATAATTTTCCCCATTAAATTTAGCCTATAAATCAACTTATCTCACCTTTTTCTTCATAAAAGTGACTTAAAACAGTAATTACAATAATAAATATTGCTAAGAAATAAATTAGCTAGAAGAAATATTCAATCAGAACTAAATAACTAATTTTAAATGAAATAATGAACTAGCTATAATCAAATTAGTGCCAATACCCATTTTTGCACTGACAGTACTGATAAAATATGATATATAACCTAATATTATCAATATTACCACTGGCAACAATGTTTTCAAAATAAAACTTAAAATATCTCTACTAATGGTTATATTTACATTAAATTGGGATGATTCAATTCGTTGTTGAGTTTCAAAAAAATCGGTGATCCCTAAAGTTGAATCAAGAATTTTGGTATTTTGAAAAAAAGTAATTTGATTTTAATGTTTTGACTTATGCGCGTTTATGAAGGTTCGAGGTTGATGACTTTAGTCATCAGCACCGAATGCGCTAACCGACCTACTTTTAGTAGGTGGTAGTTTAGTTTTCAACTTGGTAAAGCCGATATCCCATCCAAAAGTACTAAACAACTTGATGAAATTGCAGCAGCTTTACGCAAAGCAGAGCTTACTAAAATTATCATTCATGGGCATAGTGATATACAAAAATTTGTAGTTAGTGAGAAATCTGGGTACTGGGCTTAGACTATGAATAAATTCATAAATATACTTGAATATCAATAAGTTACATTAAATCAGTAACACGTATAACTAATTTATATTTAACATATTTTTAGTTTTTCTTTATAGTCGACAACCAGTACCGAAATCTGAAAGTGATAAAATAAATTTACGATTATCGCAAGTTAGAGCGGAAAAAATTGGCAATGCTTTAGTACGACGTGGAATTAAGAGAGATAAACTTAAAATTCTAGGATATAGCTATAATAAACCTTTAGCAGATTGGTCAACACATTCAAAAAATCGGCGGATTGAAATAGAAGTTCAATAGTTTAAGCTATACTCAGCACGTTCATAATCTTAACTTTCATATTTGGGATTAACAGTTGTTTCGGGAATGGAGCGAAGCGTATTTCCCGAAACCAATCTAATATTATGCCAGTGTGCAGTATAGACTATTCTTCTGCAAAAGAAACTCATTCTAAACCTTCAACGATATTGGTTTTGCCACTAGCATTTGTACCAATTAATATTGTGATTTGGTCAATGTAAAGAGTAGCATTTTTAAAGCTCTTCCAATTTTTGAAGTGGATTTCTTTGAGCATGGTTTAAGACCAATTATCAAGAATTTTAATTAATGTTTTTTCAGCTAAACCATCAACACATTTAATAAGTTCTTCCAATGATTCAAATAGTTTCTTTTTCCTTTCCAAAAGTATATTTTTGATAACTCTTTTATTCGCTTTGGCTTGTTTAAGTTTATTTTCTAGTTGAGCATCACTTAGGTTGTTAAGTTCCTTTAAAAATTCTGCTTTTAAAGTAGATTCGGGATTTTTGATTGTAATCTTGGCAATTGCTTCCTGCAAAACTTTTTGTTGATTAATAATTCCTGTAACCAGATCATTCAAAATACTCATAGCATTCATTATAGGCTGAAAATCAACAGTTTGATTTAAAGTAGAGATAACAGGTTTTTCCTCCTGCTTCACAGTTTCTTCAGTTGGTTTTTCTGGTGATGGATCCACAATAGATTTTTTCCTAAATACCTCAATCTGTTTCTTATAAAAAGGTAAGTCTTTCTTAGATTTAATCACATAAGCATTAATAGTTTCCCCTTTCATTGGGTCAATTTCTTCTGCTTTAAGTGCTGCATAATATTCAAAATCACCAT